>JAAYHN010000265.1 GCA_012735395.1 Alcaligenaceae bacterium
GATTTACTCAGCGTCAACTACTTCGTCTGCAACTTCAGGACGGTCAACCAGTTCCATGAAAGCCATAGGCGCGTTGTCACCTTGACGGAAACCCATTTTCAGGATGCGGGTGTAACCACCGTTACGCTCTTGAAAACGTGGACCGATTTCAGCAAACAATTTAACTACAGCGTCACGATCGCGCAAACGAGCAAATGCCAGACGTTTGTTGGCTAATGTAGGCTCTTTGGCTAAAGTGATCAGGGGCTCGATGACACGACGCAGTTCTTTCGCTTTTGGCAATGTTGTTTTGATCGCTTCGTGCTGGATCAGGGATACAGACATGTTGCGGAACATAGCCAGACGATGGCTGCTTGTACGATTTAATTTACGTAAACCACTGCGATGACGCATGATATATTTCCTTTGAATCTAAAGTTAAGATGGTTAAAAACAACCATCAGATTTACCCAGCTCTTCTATCCGTTTTAAATATGATTACCAAAACGGCGGTCCGGTTGATTTATATATTGCCAGCCAGTTAAACAAACCCGCCCGGCAATAAATTTTTTACATTAAGGGCGCTCAAGACCCAGTGGTGGCCAGTCTTCGAGTTTCATTCCCAAAGTCAGGCCACGTGCCGCCAGAACTTCCTTGATCTCGTTAAGTGACTTGCGACCCAGGTTGGGTGTTTTAAGCAATTCGTTTTCGGTGCGCTGGATCAGGTCACCAATGTAGTAAATGTTTTCCGCTTTCAGGCAGTTGGCCGAACGAACGGTGAGTTCCAGGTCATCAACTGGACGCAACAGAACCGGATCAATTTGCGGTGTGCCACGTACAGGTGTTTCATAAGACTCGGTAACACCTTCCAGTGCCGCAAAGACAGAGATTTGATCCATCAGGATGCGGGCAGCCTGACGCACCGCCTCTTCAGGAGAGATCACACCGTCTGTTTCAATGTTTAAGACCAGTTTATCAAGGTCGGTACGCTGTTCAACACGGGCGCTTTCAACTTCATAGCTGACACGACGGATCGGGCTGAAAGAAGCATCAAGAATAATGCGGCCAATCGTGTGGGCCTTGTCTTCGGACAGCGCACGTACGTTACCGGGCACATAGCCACGGCCTTGCTCTACCTTGATTTGCATTTCCAGCTTGCCATTTTCGGTCAGGTTGGCAATAACATGATCAGGATTGATGATTTCAACATCATGAGGAAGCTCAATGTCACTGGCCAGAACCGGGCCAATACCACTTTTACGCAGCGTAACGGTCACTTCTTCGCGGTTATGCAGTTTGAATACCACGCCTTTCAGGTTGAGCAGGATATCGACAACGTCTTCGCCCACACCGGGTAAAGTGGAATATTCGTGAACAACACCGGTGATTTGCACTTCGGTAGGTGCATAACCTGTCATGGATGACAGCAGGATACGGCGCAGGGCATTACCTAAAGTATGGCCATAGCCGCGCTCGAAGGGCTCCATGACAACTTTGGCGTGATTATCTGCAATGGGAGTGACATCAATAGTGCGTGGTTTCAGAAAAACCTGGGACATTTCATTTCCTTTTCAATACCCTCGGCTCGTTACACCGATAAGGCTGATGGATAGACAAAAATACAAATAAACAGCCTGTCGCATAAGGTGTTGAATGCAAACAAACTATTAGGGAATTCAGAATTATATCTTATTTTAATTATTCTTTAATGCTTATGTAGTAGCAATCAGGATAAAAAGCAGAAAAGGCAATACCTTTTCTGCTTTCTTATGACATTAACGAGAATACAATTCAACAACCATTGATTCATTAATATCACGCGCAACATCTGCACGATCAGGGGCTTGTTTGAATGTACCAGTAAGTTTGCTGGTATCAACTTCGACCCATTGTGGTAAACCATTGCCTGTAGCCAGATCTAGAGACTCTTTA
>JAAYHN010000266.1 GCA_012735395.1 Alcaligenaceae bacterium
AACTTCATCGTGCAGAATAATATCCAGAATACGCACCGCTTCCATGTCATTCACGCTTTTCAGTTTGTTCTGGATAACCGGAGAAACGTCCAGCCCACGGGCTTCAAGGGTTCTGGGCACCAGGGCGACCCTGGCCAGAATATCATGACCGGTTTTTTCGCACATGTCCCATAGCCCGTTATGGGCCGGGAAATCACCGTATTCATAACCCAGGTTGCGCAAGTGGTTTCTGACCAGGCTGAAGTGATAGGCTTCTTCTTTGGCAACACGCAACCAGTCCCGGTAAAAATCTTCGGGCAGATTATTGAAACGCCAGATAATATCCAGGGCCAGATTGATCGCATTGTATTCAATATGGGCGATGGAATGGATTAAAGCCGCTTTGCCCTGTTCACTGTTAACCGAACGGAATGGCACTTTTTGCGGAGCGACCAGTTCGGGGCGGGCAGGGCGACCCGGTATGGTGCTGGTTGGATGATATTGTTGGGCGGCATCAATAACAGCGTTGGCATCAATCAGGTTGACAGCAGAAATTTTTTCATCGGGATCGGATTGCGCAAGGGCATTCAGGGCGCTTTCACGCAGGGAAATCGGGTTTGACATAAAACGGTTTTAATGAAATATAAGTATTTAATTCAGTGTTAACTGCCATTTTAACAAATATGCCCGGGGTGCCTTATCGCAAGCTGGTAACGGGCATCCGGTGTTTTTGTATTGGCCAAACAGGCCGTACCGTGTTATGCCGGAGCAGTTACGCAGCCTGTCATGACTGATGTATAGTTAAACACATTTCAATTATCAGGTAATTATCATGAACCGAGTTCCTCATATCGTATTTCTGGATCGTGCAACGATTCCTGACTATATCCAATTAAAACCCTTTACGTTTAAACATACGCTGGATGTTTATGATAAAACACCCGAAAACCAGGTGGCGGAACGGATTCAGCAGGCGGATATCGTTATTACCAACAAGGTAAAAATCAGTAATGAAAGCCTGGCCCAGGCCGCTTCCCTGAAATTGATTGCGGTATCGGCTACCGGTACCAATGTGGTTGATATCAAGGCATGTGAAAGCAAAGGGTGTGTGGTTACCAATATCCGCAACTATGCCATGAATAGTGTGCCCGAGCATGCCCTGGCATTGATTCTGGCATTGCGCCGGAGCATTTTGCCCTATCATGCTTCGGTCAGGGCGGGTGACTGGCAGAAAAGCGGCCAGTTCTGTTATTTTGATTACCCCATTAGTGACCTGGCAGACAGTACGCTGGGGATATTCGGTTCCGGTGTGTTGGGTTCTTCTTTAGCCCGATTGGGCCGGGCCTTGGGCATGAAAACGGTTTTTGCGTCCCGCAAAGGGCAAGCACCCAAAAATGAAACCTACCGTCCTTTCAATGAAGTACTTGAAACCTCAGATGTTTTAAGCCTGCACCTTCCTTTAACGGAAGAAACCAGGCATATGATTTCCGATCAGGAGTTTGGCCGCATGAAAAGTTCTGCCTTGCTTATTAACACGGCACGCGGCGGGTTGGTAGATGAAGAAGCATTGGTCCGGGCCCTGAAAGGGAAAAAAATTGCCGGGGCGGGGTTTGATGTGGCAAGCACGGAACCCATGCCAAATAATCATCCTTTTATGGAACTGATGGATTATCCCAATTTTATTTTGACGCCGCATGTGGCATGGGCCAGCAAGGGCGCTATCCAAACCCTTGCAGATCAATTGGTTAATAATATCAATGCCTTTATGCAGGGGGAAATCAGGAACCAGGTTCTTCCTGAATAAAAACAGCCAGGGCAGGCGATAGGTGTTTATCCTCCTTGCACTGGAAAATGTAAACTATTATTCTGATTTCGTTTGTTACAAAAAATTCAAGAATGCCAGAGACAATTATGCAAAATCAGAAAGCGGTTTTGTTTGGAGAGTTTGACTATATTATTGTGGGTGCCGGTTCGGCAGGGTGCCTGCTTGCCAATCGATTGTCTGCTAACCCTGATATCAAGGTTTTGTTATTGGAAGCCGGGGGCAATGACGCCTGGCACTGGCTTCATATTCCTGTGGGTTATTTGTATTGTATTGGCAACCCGAAAGCCGACTGGTGCTTTAATACCCAGACCGATGCCGGCCTGCATGACCGAAGCATTGCCTATCCCCGGGGAAAAGTCCTGGGGGGCAGCTCGGCCATTAATGGCATGATTTATATGCGGGGGCAACAACAGGATTATGATTTATGGGCGAGCCAGGGAAATACAGGTTGGGCCTGGAGTGATGTCCTACCTCTATTCAGGAAGTTTGAAAACCATTACCTGGGGGCCAATGACTGGCATGGCACAGAAGGGGAGCTGCGTGTTGAAAACCAGCGCTTGAGCTGGAAAATCCTGGATGCGTTCAGGGCGGCGGCAGAGCAAACCGGCATTCCGCCTGTCACTGATTTTAATCGGGGTAACAATGAGGGCAGTGCCTATTTTGAGGTGACCCAGAAAAAAGGAATGCGCTTCAGTGCGGCCAAGGCTTTTTTGCATCCGGTCAAGTCACGTGACAATTTAACCATTGTCACCAATGCGCATACCGATAAAATCGTTTTTGAAGAAAGGCATGCAAGGGGTGTCCAATATTTCATGGAAGGAAAGCTGTATCAGGCAAATGCCAGGGCAGAGGTGATTCTCTCGGCCGGATCAATTGGTTCGGTGGAAATATTGCAGCGTTCGGGAATCGGTTCGGGTTCTTTTTTAAATTCATTGAATATCCCTGTATTGCATAATTTACCTGCGGTTGGCCAGAACCTGCAAGATCATTTGCAACTGCGCATGATATATAAAGTGTCAAACATACCCACACTGAACCGGATGATGCAATCGTCTTTGCAAAAAGCCTGGATGGGCATGCAATATGCCTTGTTCCGCAAAGGTCCCTTAACCATGGCCCCCTCACAACTGGGTGTTTTTGCCCGTTCTTCCGCAGAGCAGGAGCGGGCCAATCTTGAATATCATGTGCAACCCCTGTCACTGGAAAAATTTGGCGAGCCCTTGCATGCGTTTTCAGCCTTTACCGCTTCAGTCTGCAATTTAAGGCCGGCCAGCCGGGGCTCGGTTAATATTGCTTCGGCCAATTATCAGGACAAGCCGGTCATTATGTGCAATTACCTAAGCAGCGATGAAGATTTAAGGGTGGCGGTACAAAGTATCAAACTCACCCGAAGAATTGCTGCCCAGCAGGCACTGGCTAAATATAATCCCCAGGAATACAAGCCGGGCACCTTGTACCAGACAGAAGAAGACCTGGTGCGGGCTGCGGGTGATATTGGCACAACCATTTTTCATCCGGTAGGAACATGCCGGATGGGGGTTGATGAAAAAGCGGTGGTCAACCCGGCGCTGAAGGTGAATGGCGTGCATGGCTTGCGGGTTATTGATGCCTCTATCATGCCGCAGATTGTTTCCGGCAACACCAATGCTCCCGTCATGATGATTGCGGAAAAGGGTGCGCAAATGATCCTTGAAGACCGCTAAACCGGTACTGTAAAACGAATATATAGCCTGAATGAATAAACATAGAAAGATTAGTTAGTTTGTCCTGGCTTGAGAACTCTATATCATAAAGAACTGATTTGTTATATCGAACCAAAATATAGGTAGCAACGATTGAATTGGTTCATTTTTAGAGTTTGAGCTAGCCATGTCCCTTGATGCTTCAAGTAATTCAAGCAGCCTGTTTGAGCGTCCCTTGCTGTGGTCTCCTCCTAAAGGGAACATCAGCAGGCAATTAATACAGGAAAAACGCCAGGTGCTGGCCAGGCGCCTGGGTACCATCGCCCAACAGCATGCCTGTATCCGCCTGGCTTCCAGCCTGTCAGCCGAAGACCAGGTGATTGCCGACATTATTCTGACAGATTTACAGCGTGCCGGTCACACCGCTATAGATATTTTTACGCTGGAAACCGGACGTTTGCATCAGGAAACCCTGGCACTGCTTGATGCCGTCAAGCAAAAATACCAGTATGAAATCAAAATCTATCAGCCCGATCCGGTACAGGTGGAAGCCTATATTCGCCGTGATGGACTGAATGGTTTTTATGACAGCCTTGAGTCTCGCAAAAAATGCTGCCTGATCAGGAAAATTGACCCGTTGAATCGTGCCTTGCAAGATGCCGATGCCTGGATTACCGGACAACGCCGTGAACAGTCGGTAACCCGTACCGAGCTTGAGTTTCAGGAACATGATGGCGCCAGGAATATTTTCAAATATAACCCGCTGTTTGACTGGTCCGAGGCGGAAATCTGGGCCTATGTCGAACAGTATGATTTGCCCGTGAATGTGTTGCACTACCAGGGCTACCCCAGTATTGGCTGTGAGCCCTGTACCAAGGCGGTTCGTGCCGGAGAAGACCCAAGGGCGGGGCGCTGGTGGTGGGAATCACGTGACAGCAAGGAATGTGGCCTGCATGTCAGTCCGGCCCCGGCAGTATAAGCAGTAACAACAGAAATTTTAAGAAAACCAGGATTTGTAATGAATAGCATAACTGAAACCGTGCACCTTGAAAAAGCACAATTGCATACCGAACACCTGAAACGGCTGGAAACCGAATCCATTTATATCATTCGTGAAGTGGTGGCAGAATGCCGTTCACCGGCACTGCTGTTTTCCGGCGGTAAGGATTCTGTGGTCTTGCTGCACCTGGCCATGAAAGCATTCCGTCTGGGTGATCGCAAACTGAACCTGCCATTCCCCTTGGTGCATATTGATACCGGCCATAACTATCCGGAAGTGATTGCATTCCGTGACGAGCTGGTTAAACAATACGGCCTGAACCTGGTGGTGGGCCATGTCGAAGACTCCATTCGCAAAGGTACGGTACGCTTGCATCGTGAAAATGATTCACGTAATGCCGCACAGGCCGTGACTCTGTTGGAAACCGTGGAAGAAAATGGCTTTGACGCCTTAATGGGCGGTGCCCGCCGTGATGAAGAAAAAGCCCGCGCCAAAGAACGCATTTTTTCTTTCCGGGACGAATTCGGCCAGTGGGACCCAAAAAACCAGCGCCCCGAATTGTGGGATTTATATAACGCCCGGATTCACCCCGGTGAGCAAATCCGTGTGTTCCCGATTTCAAACTGGACCGAGCTGGATATCTGGCAATACATTGAACAGGAAAATTTAAGCCTGCCTTCCATTTACTATGCGCATGAGCGTGAAGTGGTGCGTCGTAATAGCCTGCTGGTGCCGGTCACGCCGTTAACCCCTAAAAAAGAAGACGAGCAAAGCGAAGTGCTGACCGTACGCTTCCGTACCGTGGGCGATATCAGCTGTACCTGCCCGGTATTAAGCACAGCGGCTTCACCGCAAGCCATTATTAAGGAAACCGCCATTACCGAAATTACCGAGCGTGGTGCCACCCGCATGGATGACCAGACCAGTGAAGCGTCCATGGAAAAACGCAAAAAAGAAGGCTACTTCTGATAAAGATTGGATAGTGAGAAAGAAATGACAGAAAAAACAAATACCCGGGGC
>JAAYHN010000267.1 GCA_012735395.1 Alcaligenaceae bacterium
CCGTCATCCATGTTGACAATTTTCCCCATGACTTGCGGAACCCGGCTGCGTTCATGGACAGCCGTACTTAGAACAGCGAGATAGAGCGTTTTTTCAGGATACGTATTCACCGCAGTATTAACTTGCCCTGAAATACCCCTGTAAAGCTTCGGTTATACTTAACGAAAAACAGAAACAAGCATCAAGAAAAACGCAAAAAAGAGGCAACAACATGGAAAGAATATGGCTTTCAAATTACCCGGCCAATGTCCCTGCCGAGATAGATACCAGCCAATACGCATCACTGGTGGACATATTCACGCAAAGCTGCCAGCGGCACGCCTCTTCAACCGCCTACATATCCATGGGTAAAAACCTGGCTTATGCGCAACTGGATGCCCAATCCCGGGATTTTGCCGCCTGGCTGCAACAGCAGGGAATCAAACCCGGCACCCGCATTGCCCTCATGATGCCCAACCTGTTTCAATATCCGGTTTGCCTGTTTGGGGCGCTCAGGGCCGGTTGCATCGTGGTTAATTGCAACCCCTTATATACACCTAACGAATTACGTCACCAACTGAATGACTCGGCTGCAGAAGTGATTGTAATTGTAGAAAATTTTGCCGCCACCCTGCAGGAAGCGCTGCCTGCCATAACGTCCCTTAAAACCATTATTGTCACTTCCATTGGTGAAATGCTGGGGTTCAAGGGGCTGCTGCTTGATTTTGCCGTACGCCATATCAAAAAGAAAATTCCCCGCTGGTCTTTACCCAATACGCTACGCTTGAAAACAGTGTTAAAAAGCGCCCGAGACCTGCCCTTCAGCCCTCCGGAGATCGGCCATGATGACATTGCATTTTTACAATATACCGGTGGCACCACCGGTGTGGCCAAGGGTGCCATGCTTACCCACGGCAATATGCTGGCCAATGTCTGCCAGGCTTATGCCTGGGTAAAACCTTACACCAAAGACGGCCAGGATTTCATTATTACCGCCCTGCCGCTTTACCATATTTTTGCCTTGACCGCCAACTGCCTTACCTTTTTAAAGCTGGGTGCGCGTAACCTGCTTATCCTGAACCCGCGTGACACCCCCGCTTTCGTCAAGGAAATAAGCCAATATCCCTTTACGGCCATTACCGGCGTTAATACCCTTTTCAATGCCCTGTTAAATAATGAACAATTTACCCGGCTTGACTTCAGCTCGCTGCATTTTACCCTTGGCGGCGGCATGGCCGTACAGCGCCCCGTTGCCGAACGATGGGAAACGGTCACCGGCAAACCGCTTTCCCAGGCTTACGGGCTCACCGAAACCTCACCTGCCGTTACCATTAATCCACTGGACAGCACCAAATTCAACGGTTCCATCGGCTTGCCCGTTCCCTCTACGGACATTTCAATTCGTGATGAAAACGGCAGGGAAATGCCCATAGGCGAAACAGGAGAGATCTGCGTCAAAGGCCCGCAAGTCATGAAAGGTTACTGGAACAGGCCGGAAGAAACCCGGCAGGTTATTGAGCCTGACGGGTTTCTGCATACGGGTGATATGGGCTATATTGATAACGACGGTTTTATTTACCTGGTTGACCGTAAAAAAGACCTGATCATTGTTTCAGGCTTCAACGTTTATCCCAATGAAATTGAAGAAGTCGTTGCAAGACACCCCGATGTCCTGGAGGTGGCCGCGGTGGGGGTTGATAACGGCCCCGCCGGTGAAACCGTGAAAATTTTTGTCGTGAAAAAAAACCCGGCACTGACAGAAAAACAGCTGATTGATTTTTGCCGGGAAAGCCTGACAGGCTACAAAGTTCCAAAACTGGTTGAATTCAGGGAAGAATTACCCAAAACCAATGTTGGAAAACTCTTGCGGCGGGCCCTGAAAAAAACCTGACCCACCCACCCCACATGGCCTGGACTGGTGGTTACGGTGCCAAATGGCACCGATTGCCTGTGACCTATTCCGCCTCGGCGAAAACAACCTCATTTTCAATGTTTTCCCGCGTCAGGCTTGGCGCACACATGCTTAAAAAGGCATAAACATAATCCCTTAAGAAAACGCCTTTTTTCAGGCCGATACGGGTTGTATGTTCGCCAAACAAATGTCCGACCGGAATACCCACCAGATTGGTATCACGTCGTGGATCAAAAGCCACACCGGCAATAATGCCAATACCCATTTCCACATCAACGTAAGTTTTGATTACGTCGGCATCAATCGCCTCCAGTACGATATCGGGTGTAATCTGCTTCTCTTCAAAAGCCCGGTCAATGGAGTTCCTGCCTGTAAAAGCGCGATCATAAGTAATCAGGGGATACTGTGCGATCTGTTCAAGCGTAATGTTTTTTGCCTGCGTGGATGTCAGGCTGGTAAGAGGATGGTCCGGCTTCAATACCAGCGTATGGGTCCATGAGTAACATGGCAAGGTTGTCAGCCCCTCGACATTCGCCAGGGTTTCGGTTGCCAGCGCAATATCCGCCTGTTCCTGCAAAATCATATTGGCCAGTTGCGACGGGCTGCCCTCAGCCAAAGAAACACGCACCTTGGGAAAACGTTTCCTGAATTCGGGAATCACCTTTGGCAGGAAATACCGTGCCTGGGTATGGGTACAGCCAATAACCAGGCTGCCCTCATCACGTTTGGCGAATTCGTCACTGACTTTTTTCAGGTTATCGACTTCGCGCATGACGCGCTCGATAATATTGGCAACAGCCTGGCCCGGCTTGGTCAGGCCTTTGATCCGTTTACCATGCCGTTCAAAAATCTTGATACCCAGCTCATCTTCAAACTCGATAATCGCTTTGGATACCCCCGGCTGGGACGTAAACAAAACCCTGGATGCTTCAGTAAGATTGAAGTTTCTTCTGATCGTTTCCCTGATGAAACGAAATTGTTGTAAATTCATAGCGCCCTATCCTTTAATTCAGATAGATTATAAGTTATAAAAATTATAACATTTATAACTTATAGCTATATATTTATATACTCTGCGCTTTAGGCTTTTTGAGCGTCAACCTTTTCCTGAACAGGAAAAAACACAAGGCAAGCACCACACCATGCAACAATAACATACCCGCCAGGAAATCAATTTTCTCATTACTGATCCAGCCACGCATCAAATTCATGGTGTTCATATACAGCAAACCAATAAGGCCTGCCATGACCAAATCTCCCGAACGGCCAAGGCGTGGATTAACCGCCCCCAATGGAATAGCCAGCAAGGCAAGGTTGAGGGCCGCAAGCGGTAAAGAAATACGCCACATGATCTGGGCATCGCTTTTACTGCTTCGGTCTTCAAAGAGGCTGCCGGTAGGCCTGGCCTTCAGCACGTTCAGGGCAGCGGTGCGAATGGCCTCTTCGGTGCCTGCCCCTCCTTTGCTTTCCAGGCGCATTGTATAATTTTCAAATTTGATCATACGGAACTCGGCACTGCCCGGCTTCATGTCATAGCGGTTGCCCGGCCCCAGAACCAAAAAGCGGTCACCGTTGTTTTCTTCCTGCAAACGTGCGTTATCGGAAGTGACGATGGTATACCACTCGCCGTCATCAACCCTGGCAAATACCTTGCCCATTTCATCTTCCGGCCGGGCTGGCGGCTCGATAAAAAACACCCGCTTGCCCTGGTCTGACTCAATAAACTGGCCGAAAGCGATTTTGGCAATATCGGAACGGTGTTCGAAACGCTGGCGGTATTCTTCGATTTGCCGGTAGGCCCAGGGTGAGGCCTGCAGGGTAAGAATACCAATTAACACGCACACGGGAATAGCCACCCGCAGCACCGGCTTTAACCAGTCAAGCAAAGAAACCCCGCTGGCAAACCACACCACCATTTCAGACTCACGGTAGTTACGGGAAATGGTTGACAGGACCGCAATGAAAAGCGACACCGATAAAATGGTAGGCAAAGCGGTAATGCTGGACAGTGCGGCTATTCCGAATACAATATCGGCACCAATGCTGCCCTCGGCGGCTTGCCCCAACAGCCGTACTAGTAATACACTAAGCCATACGACAATCAGCGTGGAAAACACCACGCCAATATGGCTTGTTATTTCAGCGACAACTGATCGTTTAAATAGCGACATGATTCATCTTGCGAGATAATAAACGTCATCTTTGACGCCTTAGGTAAATATAAAATGGAATTTAACACACATTCAACCCGAGCATTACAACAACTGAAAGCATCGGCCCTGTTTATTGGGGTTTATACAGACAACGAACTGACCGCTGCCGCCGACATCATTAACCGCGCCAGCAACGACGGCATTACCGCCATCCTTAAAAGTGAATTCAAGGCAACTGCCGGCAACACCCTGATACTGCGCAACCTTGAAGGCGTTCGGGCCGAACGGGTTATTTTGGTGGGCTTGGGTAAAAAAGAAGATTATAACGCGAATACCCTGCTAAAAGCGCATGCAGCCATTGCCGCTTATTGCACCGAAAGGTCATTGAAAGAAGCAACCTGCGCCATTATTGAAGAACCCTGCCAGGATCTGGATATCCAGTTGCGTGCCCGTCTGGCAGCGCGTGCATTGGGCAATGCCCTTTACAAATACGATGGCACTTTCAGCAAAGAAAACCGCCCCACCCAGTCAAGCCTGCAAAAAGTCACCTTTATTATCGAGCGCAAAGACGACAAGGCAAAACTGGGCGTTATCCAAGGCGCCGCTATTGCCAATGGCATGAAAACCACCCGTCAGCTGGGCAACCTGCCCCCCAACATTTGCACCCCCACTTATTTGGGCGAACAGGCCAAAATGCTGGCCAAAGAATTCAAATCCATCAAGGCTGAAGTACTTGAAAAGAAACAGATTGAAGCCCTTAATATGGGTTCCTTCCTGTCTGTGGCGGCCGGTTCCGACCAGCCACCCCGCTTTATCGTATTGAAATACACCGCCGCCAACAACCGCAAGAAAGACGAAGGCCCGATCGTACTGGTGGGCAAAGGCGTGACCTTTGATACCGGCGGCATTTCCCTGAAGCCCGGTGCCGGCATGGATGAAATGAAGTTTGACATGTGCGGTGCCGCCAGTGTTTTCGGTACGCTCCGGGCAATTGCCGAAATGGGCCTTGAACGTGATGTGATTGGCGTGATTCCCGCCACCGAGAACATGCCCAACGGCCATGCCACCAAACCGGGTGATGTGGTTACCAGCATGTCCGGCCAAACCATTGAGGTGCTAAACACCGATGCCGAAGGCCGCCTGATTTTATGTGACGCCCTGACCTATGCAGAACGTTTCAAGCCTTCAGCCGTGGTTGATATCGCTACCTTAACCGGTGCCTGCATTGTAGCCCTAGGCCATGTTAACAGTGGCCTGTACGCCAGCGACGACAATCTTGCCAATGATTTGCTGGCCGCCAGCAAACGGGCCCAGGATCCGGCCTGGCGCATGCCCCTTGACGACGCCTATCAAGACCAGCTGAAAAGCAACTTTGCCGACATGGCCAATATTGGCGGCATGCCCGCCGGTTCGGTTACCGCCGCCTGCTTCCTGTCACGCTTTACCAAAGCTTACCGCTGGGCCCACCTGGATATTGCCGGCACGGCATGGACACAGGGCAAAGAAAAAGGGGCCAGTGGCCGCCCGGTTCCCCTGTTGACAGAATACCTGCTGGCGCAACAGGACAGCTAATGTCAACCATAGACTTTGCCTTCGGCGCAAAGAACCGCATTCTGAAGGCTTGCGAAGTTGCTTACCAGCGATTTCTGGCAGGCCAGCAGGTGCTGGTTTACTGCACTGACGCCAAACGCCTGCAGGCATTCAGCAAAGGCTTATGGGGCATAGAAAAAACCGCTTTTGTGCCCCATGTTGATGTTGCCGACCCAAGTGCCGCTTCGGTACTGGTTCGCACCACCAATAAAGAGCCGGCCAGTGCGTTGCAGGATGGCCAGGAAACGCCTTGGCTGCTGAACCTGGATGTGGCCTGCCCGCCAGGGTATGAACACTTTGCCCGCGTGATTGAAATTGTGTCCGGGCATGAACAGGACAGGCAATTTGCACGGGAACGCTGGAAGCTTTATTCGGCCAATAGTGCCAATAAGGTACGGGCCCATTCACTTTCCAACTGAATATTCCCTCATAGCATATGCCAGGGCATAACCTGGCCCCCCCATTATTTCACTATATTACCACCACAAACCGCGTCGCATCCGAAGCGACTGGGCCTGATTCAGCCGTCTGGCTTCCTGCTCGGCAAATTCGCGCTCACCTGTTTCATAAGCGCCTTCATACTGGCAACTGCTGCGACTCCAGCCGCAATTATCGTTTCGGGCCAGCATAGGATCCGGGCCAGAACAACCGGCCACCAACAAGCCCGCCAAAAGAACTGCACCACACCGTTTCAGGATTTGCATTGACACTTCCCATCTCCAGATTTAAACGCAACGCTTATTTTATATGGAGATATCCTGGAAAGAAGGAATTGGACAGGGCATGAAACAAAGTTAACGATTTATTAATTACCATTATTATTCTTGCCATCAGCCCCCGGCACTGAAAACATGGCGCTTTCATGAAAAGCATCAGGAACGCCTGTAACCCAAATTAACAACAATTATTAACAATTACGGGGAAATACCATCAACCCCAGCGGTAAATTCAGTTAGAATTCAGGGAACTGTCAGCTTTTCAGGCTGTCTTTACATCATATATTTTGATTTAACCATCTGGAGACTCCATGAGTGATTTTAATCACCCCCTTCCGCGTGGCGGCTATGCCACCACGCCCGCCGTCAAAAACCGTGTACTAAGAAATACCTACTGGTTACTGGCCGCCTCTTTAATTCCCACCATTCTGGGTGCGGCACTGGCTTTACAGTTAAACCTGAACACCATGCTGTCTCCGGGAATTTCCACTATTGTATTTCTGGCAGGTGCCTTTGGCCTGATGTTTGCCGTTGAGCGCAATAAAAACAGCAGTGCCGGTATTGTCTGGCTCATGGCCTTTACCTTCTTCATGGGTATCATGCTGTCCCGCATGCTGGGCTTTGTGCTAAGCATGAACAATGGCACCCAGCTGATTATGCTGGCCTTTGGCGGCACCGCTGCCATTTTTGCGGCCATGGCTACCGTTGCCACCACCAGCAAGCGTGATTTTACCGGCATGCAAAAAACCCTGTTCGTGGGTGCGGTGGTTATTATTCTGGCCGCCATTGCCAATATCTTCCTGCAAATTCCAGCACTGGTATTAACCATTTCCGTACTGGCCATGATTATTTTCTCGGCCTTCATGCTGGTTGATATCCAGCGTGTTGTGAATGGTGGCGAAACCAACTATATTTCCGCCACGATGGCCATTTACCTGGACATCTACAACGTGTTTGTCAGCCTGTTGTCCATTCTGGGCATTACCGGTGGCAATTCCGATTAAGCCTTGTTCTTAAGTGCTTGAAAAGGCATGAAAACAGCCCTGTGCAAGCCCCCGGACTTAATCCGGATTTGCACAGGGCTGTTCCAATTTTACAAGCCAGAAAAACCGTTCTTGCGCTACCTGCAGTAGTAACCCATATGTACGGCTTACGGCAAGCCGATGACTTCTACCTCATTCGGATAACCCACTGAAAACTTCAACAATACGGTTTTCTTTTCTTTTGCCGCCAGTTTAACGGGCTGTTCAAAACGGCCATCATCCTTGACCTTGATATCCCGGTCTGCCGGTGCGATCCGTTTCACATCAATTTTTTCATCGCGGGAAACCGGAAAGCGGTCATGCAACACGATGTCTACCGCCTGATCTTTATTATTCTGGATAACGGTCTGGTATTCATAACTGATTCGTTTACCGCTGCTGGTTAAACCGGTGCTTTCGGTAAAGCGTTTAAGCGGTTCACGCTTGACGGAAATGGATTGGTCGGTACCCATGGCCAGTTCAATGGATTCGGCCGGAAAGACGGTTTTAATATCACTGCTGGCAATTAACTGGCCATCAAGGAACGCATTCAGGTTACCCTGCAGCAAGGGGTAACTGTTACTGTTATCGGCCTTGACGGTTAAAAATACCGCTTCCTGGCGTGCCGGCACCAATTGGTAGGTTTGTTCAGCCTTAAGGTCACTGACCGAAACGGCCACTTTTTTATCACCCGGGCCAGTGGGTACGGAAACCGGTTTTTCAATATTGAAAACCGTATTGGTTAAACCGGCCTCGGCAGTAGCAGTATTAAAAGTGGAATCGGCCATTTCAACCGGCGCCGGGGCAACAGCCATCATGGCACCCGTTGCATAGGCACGCTGCTCTTGCACGGCCTTGCTTCTGGCTCGCAAAATGGCCGCCTCTTCGCGGGGTTTACGTACATCAACCACCCACCGGTCCAGTTCAGGTAAAACGGCACCAATCACCGGCTGGGCGGTAGACAGCTGCAACTGTACGTTATTCCAGTCTTCACCGGTTTGCTGGGAGATTTGGCCGTAATAAAACAGTTTCAGGGATTTGCTGGCAGAATCATAATGGGCATCATAGCTGGAGCGCCAGGTTGCCCCGGGCACCACATAAGAAAGCGTTAAATCAAGGCTATCTTTGGCAGGGGCATCAAGCTGGACCACGACTGTTTTACTGCGAACGACATCGTTAGTGGATAACTGGCCCCGCTTTTCCTGCAAAGCCTGCAATTCTTCCTGCAAGGCGGTTTTTTTATTATCCACCTCACGCAGGGCCTGGAAGTTTTCCGCCAGTACATTCTGGCTGAATGTCATGATTTCAAGCAGTTCCCGGGTGCTGATGCGTGCCGTCTCTTTACCTTGGTTTACGCTGCCTTTCTGGTATTCTTCCAGAAAAGCAGCTTTATTTTGCAAAACCTTTTCCTGATCGCCCAGCTCGACAATTTTCCCTTCAAGCGTTTTTATTTGCCGGTCCAGTTCGGCAATACGTTCCTGCTGGCTATTGGCCTGGAAATCATCTTGCGTGGTGATATCCAGCACCCGTACCGAATTTTTCCCTTTAGCATTAAACTGGATGGAACGTTCATCAAGCCAATATGACAAATGCCTGAATACCAGCTCGTGCTCGCCGGTTTCTATGCCCTGTTGGGCCGTGCGTTTTACCAGGGCACGATCAGAAAACACCGTAACATGCCCAATACTGGAAGAGACCGGGATCTTTTCAGCGTACACCACACCGGGCAATGCGATGCCTGTTGCCAGCAAGGCCAGAAACACCTTATTGCCTGATTGTAAAATTGAACCTGCCAGCGGGCGTAACGTGAACAGCTTTTGCATGAACCTCTCCTTATCTGCTTGATAACTCTATTTTCAGGAAATATCAGTTGGAACCAGCCATTCTGCCGAAAAAGGCCGGTCAAAATATTATTCAATCACGAAAAACGCTGTAAGGAAAGTAATACTTTGCGAGTAGATAATGCCCGGTTTTCCAAATGTTCATTAATTCTTTCGTGCAGCATTTTGCGCAGGGCCGGCTCTGCCGCACGATCATTGAAATCAGGGACTGGTGTCTCTATGCCATAGCCGGTTTCGTCCAGCAGGATCCATTCAAAACGCCGCAGGGCACCGGTGGCACTGGAACCTTGCGCCAATTGCACCAGGGCATCGACATAGGCATCAAACACCCCTGCATGCGGGTCTTCTTTACCCAGCAGCTTCAGCAGCAATTCATTCATGTACCAGCCGGACATCAGGGAACGGCCCTGCAAAGGCAACAAACCGGCTGTTTCAGCCCGGGTGAGTGTTTTTATTTCCCCCTGCCCCGACCAGGAAAGCAACAGGGGCTGAAAAGCCGACAAAATCGGGCGCAGAACGGAATAAGGCCTTTTGGCCCCTTTTGCCACCACTGTAACGATGCCATATTGCCGTGCAAAAACCTGGGCTATGACAGAGGTTTCGCTCCAGCTGGTGGCATGCAACAGGTAGGCATGCGCATCTTGTACCCGACTTTGTCGTTTACTCATATCCCAGATCGCGCAGCGCACTTTCCTTGTCTGACCAGCCTTTACGCACCTTGATATAAACTTCAAGGAAAACCGGTTTATCAAGCAGCTCGCGAATATCCTGGCGGGCTTCACTGGCAATGCGTTTCATGTGCATGCCTTTGGCCCCCAGTAAAATAGGTTTATGGCTTTCCCGCTCTACCACCACACAGGCCGAAACATGGGCACCCGTTTCATTTTCTTCCCATTTTTCTATTACCACGGTGCAGGCATAAGGCAGTTCATCGCCCACCAGCCGGAAGATTTTTTCACGGATCAGTTCAGCGGCAATGAAGCGTATGGAACGGTCGGTTAAGGCATCTTCTTCAAACATGGGCTCGCCTTCGGGCAAGCGTGTGCCTATTTCATTAAGCAGGGTATCAAGCTGGATTTTTTTAACCGCGCTAAGCGGTACCACGGCATCATAAGAAAACTTGCCCATGATGCGCGTGACAAAATCAAACATTTCATTCTTGTTTTTTAATGTGTCTACCTTGCTGATAACCAGAATGCATTTTTTGGAAGAAGGCAACAGCGGCACGATATTATCGTCGCCGGCAGACCATTTACCGGCCTCCACCACATGCAGCACGACATCAACATCGGCCAGCGCCTGGGTAACCACCCGGTTCATCATGCGGTTCATGGCACCGCCATGACGGGTTTGGAAACCGGGGGTATCTACAAATACGAACTGTTCGCTATCACGGGTAAGCACACCATGAATACGGTGTCGGGTGGTTTGCGCCTTACGTGAGACAATGGAAATCTTGCTTCCGATAAGTGCATTTGTAAGGGTGGATTTGCCCACGTTGGGGCGCCCTACTACGGCAATAAAACCGCATTTGAATGGTGTATTTTCCTGGTTCATTTTCTGTCCTGGGCAACCGCAACGGGCAAGCTTAACTGGGCCGATTTACGTACGTGCCGGGTAGCACCCTTTTTTTTAGGCAATATTTTTTCAAGTTCGGCCAGGGCCAGGGTTGCCGCAGCCTGCTCGGCGGCACGACGACTGCCACCGCTTGCCTGTGTTTTGACATCCAGTTCGGCAATAATACATTCAACCTCGAACTGCTGGTCATGTGCCGCCCCTGAAGTGGCAATCACATTATAGGCAGGCAAGGCAAACTTGCGGCCCTGCAATACTTCCTGTAGCAGTGTTTTGGCATCTTTACCCAAGGTGTTGAAATCAACCGTGTCCAGTATGGGCTGGTATAAGCCTTCTATGACCTGGTATGCCTGGTCGCTGTTGGCATCAAGATAAATGGCGCCAAAAATGGCTTCTACCGCATCGGCAAGAATGGACGGGCGACGGAACCCGCCGCTTTTAAGCTCACCCTCGCCCAGCCTTAAAAAGTTGGGCAAATCAAGGCGGGTGGCAATATCGGCCAGTGTACCCTGTTTCACAAGGCTGGCACGAATGCGGGATAAATCACCTTCATCAACATTGGGCAGCCGGTGAAACAGGATAGACGCCACCGAAAAGTTCAGGATTGAATCACCCAGGAATTCAAAACGCTCATTGTGTAAAGTACTGTGGCTTCGATGCGTTAATGCCTGTACCAATAAACGCTGGTCTTTAAACTGGTACCCCAGACGGGTTTCTAATTGAGATAAATTCATTACTTGATTGAACCTATACGGCCAAGGTCTCCGAAATTCATCCAGACAAAGAAAGCCTTTCCTACCAGATGGTTATCGGGTACAAAGCCCCAGTAACGGCTGTCTTCACTGTTGTCACGATTATCACCCATGACAAAATAATGATCTTCGGGTACGGTACATTTGAAGTCGGTTCCGGCATATTCACAGCTTTGTGCAAACGGGAACTGACGTGCAGCCAGAAGGGCTCCTGCGCCAGGCATATTCAGGATCTCATGGCTTTGCTCACCCAGCTTTTCCTGTAACTTAAGCGGGTTGCCAGGCTGCTGGGAAGGGTTGACATAAGGCCCTACCGCCGATGTTTCTACCGGCTGGTTATTAATAAACAAGCGTTTGCCCGCATAAACCACGGTGTCTCCCGGTACCCCGACCACGCGCTTGATGTAATCAATATCGGTATTGACCGGATAACGGAATACCAC
>JAAYHN010000268.1 GCA_012735395.1 Alcaligenaceae bacterium
AACCACCATATTTATAAAATAATAATTTAATTTATTCAATAACTTAACAAAGTACCAGGCATATTTACAGAGAAATCAATGAAACAGCAACCTGTCTCCCACCAATTTTCACTCTTGAAAAAACGCTGTTTCGCGCCTTTTTTCTGGACCCAGTTCTGTGGGGCCGCAAACGATAACCTTTACAAATTTGCCGTCACGATTTTACTTACCTATCAATGGCAAACCCAATGGTTCCCCCCCAGTATGGCGGGCGTCATCATTGGCGGCTTGTTTATTTTTCCTTTCCTGCTGTTTTCAGCCACCAGCGGGCAATTGTCAGACCAATATGACAAAATCCGCATTATGCGAAACGTCAAGAATGCAGAAATTGGCATTATGCTCTTGGCAACCTTTGGCCTTTATACGCAATCAGTCGTCATCCTGCTGGCCTGCATTTTCCTGATGGGCCTGCACTCCACTATTTTTGGGCCGGCAAAATTCGCCTATCTGCCCCAGGTGCTCAATGATCAATCTTTAATGGGCGGCAATGCCCTGGTCAGCATGGGCACCTTTGTATCCATTCTATTGGGTAATATTGCCGGCGGAATCCTGGTGTCTATTCCAGGTAACGGGCACCTGTGGGCCGCATTTGCCTGCCTGCTAGTGGCGGTGGCCGGCAGAATCAGCGCACAATTCATTCCCCCATTAGAAAAGAAAGCGACCAGCCATAAAATAAACTGGAACCCCTTTACTGAAACCCTTAAAAACCTGGCCATTGCCCGCCAGCACCGCATTATTTTCAAGTGCATGCTGTTGATTAGCTGGATGTGGTTTTTCGGGGCGGTTTTTCTTGCCCTTTTTCCTGTTTTTGCCAAAGATATCCTGAAAGGCAACGAACACGTGGCCGCACTGTTACTGGTGCTGTTTTCAATTGGCGTGGCAACAGGCTCTTTATCCTGCGAAAGGCTTGGCCTGCGTCGCCCGGCTTTATCATTAGTACCCTTGGGTGCTGCAGGTATGAGCCTGTTTACCGTTGATCTTTATTTTTCAATTACGGTTCCCGATACGCAAGAACTGCGATCTTTCAGCCAGTTCATTGCCCAGCCGGCAAACTGGCGCACCATGTTTGACCTGTTTATGTTAAGTGCCTGCGCTGGTGTGTATAGCGTTCCTTTATATACGTTTATCCAGAAAACCACCTCAAAAACACATATTGCACGCATTATTGCCGCCAATAATATCCTTAACGCCTTTTTCCTGATTGCCAGCGCGCTAATTGCCGGCCTCTTGCTCAGCCTGGATATTTCGGTGCCGGTTATTTTCCTGTTAGCCGGCATCGTAAATATTCTATTTTCTTACGCCATCTTTCTGACAGAGCCAGGCTTTAAGAAATAAGCACTTGAAACCGGACGATATTTTTAGTCAATATTTTACTTAAAATGAGAAGATTCTAATTATAATTTGAGTTATAGTCGCTTATCCTCATTGGGTGTGAGGATAATTGTCTTACGATAATGCACAAACATAATTTTAGCTAATAAAGGATGCTCATGAAAGCATTTGGTAAATTCTTATTATTACTGGTTCTGGTTCTAGGTATTACATTTTTGGCCTGGAAATTG
>JAAYHN010000269.1 GCA_012735395.1 Alcaligenaceae bacterium
CCAATCAATAGTACATCGGGTGGGTTTTCATAAGAAGGTGCCGATGCGTCATTGAGGAAATCAAGGGGGTTGGCCTGTTTGCGGGTAATACCGGCTGCCAGCTCGAGCATTTCAGTGGTGATGTCTGCCGCGGTTTTTACCGGCCATGCTGTAATTGGCCCTTCGGGTTTGAAACAGATGGCATGATCGTAACGGACATCATTGACATCAATATAGTTGTTGCCATAGCGGGTAACGGTATTTAACGCTGAGCGTTCTTCTTTCTGTAATAGCACTTTCTCTCCTTATGCTTGCTATCATATTCTAAACATGTTTCATGTTTGTGATGCCTTTTCCTGACAATATGAAATGCATATATCTTTCGTTATTATCCGGCTATTCCTGATTTAAAATAAAAAAAAAGATGTTTTTCTGCAAATTTTACCGGTTCTTCCGGAAATAAATTGATTGCAGGGTTTATATGAGCTAGATTAATAGGTTTTACTGCGTTTATTTATTCTTTTGTTTAAAAGGTGTTGGCCATGAGGCATTTTCCACGTATAGAGCGACTTCCCCCCTATGTTTTCAATATAACGGGCGAGCAGAAGATGGCGGCGCGTCGGCGTGGCGAGGATATTATTGATATGTCCATGGGCAACCCCGATGGTCCGACGCCAAACCATATTGTCAAAAAAATGGTTGAGGCCGCCGAGCGCCCCAATACACACGGATACTCCGTATCCAAGGGCATTCCGCGTTTACGCAAAGCCATTACTGACTGGTACAAAAAACGTTACGATATTTCTTTCGACCCCGACAGCGAAGCCATTGTTACCATAGGTTCCAAAGAAGGTCTGGCACATTTGATGCTGGCCACACTGGACCGTGGCGATACCGTTCTGGTGCCCAATCCCAGTTACCCCATCCATATTTATGGTGCGGTTATTGCAGGCGCCAATATCCGTTCGGTTCCCATGATACCCGGCATCGACTTTTTCGAGGAAATTGAAAAGGCGGTACGTGAGTCCATCCCGAAACCCAAAATGATGATTCTGGGCTTCCCCAGCAATCCAACCGCACAATGTGTTGACCTGGCCTTTTTTGAGCGTGTGGTGGCCTTGGCCAAAGAGCACGATATTATTGTTGTACATGATCTTGCCTACGCCGATATCACCTTTGACGGTTATGTCGCGCCTTCCATCATGCAGGTGCCGGGCGCCAAAGAAGTGGCTGTCGAGTTCTTTACCATGAGTAAAAGCTACAATATGGCTGGCTGGCGGATTGGCTTCATGGTGGGTAATGCAGAAATTGTCAATGCGCTTGCCCGCATGAAAAGCTACCATGATTACGGCACGTTCACCCCTATCCAGGTTGGCGCCATTGCCGCCCTTGAAGGCCCGCAAGACTGTGTAAGTGAAGTGGTGGCCCAGTATCAAAGGCGTCGTGACGTCTTGTGTAAAGGTTTGCACGAAGCGGGCTGGATGGTGGATATTCCCAAGGCGTCCATGTATATCTGGGCCAAAATCCCTGAACAGTACAAGCATTTGGGTTCACTCGATTTCTCCAAAAAAGTGCTGGATGATGCCAAGGTAGCCGTTTCCCCGGGTATTGGCTTTGGCGAATATGGTGACAATTATGTGCGTTTTGCCCTAATTGAAAATGAACAGCGTATTCGTCAGGCGGTGCGTGGTATCAAAGATATGTTCAGGAAGGATGGTTATCTTAAATGAGTCCAATTAAAGTAGGATTGCTCGGGTTTGGTGTGGTTGGCAGTGGCACGTATTCCGTGTTAACACGCAATGCCGAAGAAATTGCCCGCCGTGCAGGAAGAAGTATTGAAATCGTGCGGGTCGCGACCCGTACCCCGGCCAAAGCCAAATCCGTTTTTGGCGAAGCGCTGCCAGTAGATAATGATCTGGCCGGTCTGGTGTCCGACCCGGAAATTGATATTGTCATTGAGCTGATCGGGGGTGAAACCCTGGCTCGGGAAATGGTCATGCTGGCCATTGCCAATGGCAAACATGTGGTTACGGCCAACAAGGCCCTGCTGGCCAGGTATGGCAATGAAATTTTTGCCGCTGCCAGCAAACAGGGTGTTATGGTTGCCTTCGAGGCCGCGGTTGCCGGTGGCATTCCCATTATCAAGGCCATACGCGAGGGCCTTACCGCCAATCGTATTCAATGGGTTGCGGGCATTATTAACGGCACAACCAATTTTATCCTGTCAGAAATGCGCCAACGTGGCCTGCCTTTTGAAACGGTTCTGGCCGAAGCGCAACGCCTGGGCTATGCCGAAGCCGATCCTACCTTTGATATCGAAGGGGTTGATGCCGCACATAAACTAACCTTGCTGGCCTCCCTGGCATTTGGTATTCGTGTGCAGTTTGACAAGGCTTATATTGAAGGCATCATTAACCTTGAGCAGGAAGATATCGTCCACGCCGAACGTCTTGGGTATCGTATCAAGCTGCTTGGCATAACCAAACGCCGTCCCGATGGCATCGAGTTGCGGGTTCATCCTGCCTTGGTGCCCGCCCAGAAATTGCTTGCCAATGTCGAAGGCGCCATGAATGCCGTTGTGGTAAAAGGCGATGCCATTGGTGAAACCCTGTATTATGGCGCTGGCGCCGGTGCCGAACCCACTGCTTCGGCAGTGGTTGCCGACCTGGTTGATGTAACCCGCCTGCATACAACCGATCCGGGCCATCGGGTGCCGCACCTGGCTTTCCAGCCAAATGCCCTGGCCGATATCAATATTTTGCCTATCAGCGAAATCCGTACTTCTTATTATTTGCGTTTTCTGGTTGAAGACCGTCCGGGCGTACTGGCCGATGTGACCCGTATCCTGGCCGATAAGTCCATCTCTATTAGCGCGATGGTGCAAGAGCAGAAAACAGAAGGTGCAGCGGTGATTATTATCCTGACGCACGAGGCACGGGAAGGCGATGTCAATCAAGCCATTCACCAGATTGAAACGCTTGGTTTCGTGCATTCTTCAGTAACCCGAATTCGTATGGAAAATTTATCATGAAATATGTGTCTACCCGTGGTGGAATGGCAGCCATCCCTTTTTCTGAAATTTTGCTGGAAGGGCTGGCCCGCGATGGTGGGCTGGCCGTTCCCGAAAGCATTCCCCAGGTTAGTTCCGAAATGCTGGCTTCATGGCGTTCATTAAGCTATGCAGAACTGGCGGCAAAGGTATTGGGCCTGTTTATCACCGATATCCCTGAACAGGATCTGGCGCAGTTAACCGGTGCCGCCTACAATACCCGGGTTTTCAACAATGAAAATATTGTTCCCCTGAAGCCTTTAAGTAACGGTATTACCCTGGTAGGCCTGTCCGAGGGGCCTACGCTGGCTTTCAAAGACATGGCCATGCAGTTTCTGGGCCAGCTGTTTGAATACGTGCTTACCCGCAAAAATACCACCCTTAATATTCTTGGCGCCACTTCCGGTGATACCGGTTCTGCGGCTGAATATGCTTTGCGTGGTAAAAAGGGGGTATCTGTTTTCATGCTGTCACCTGCCGGGCGCATGAGTGCCTTCCAGCGTGCGCAAATGTTCTCGCTGCAAGACGAAAACATTCATAACCTGTCAGTCCATGGCGTGTTTGATGACTGCCAGGATATTGTCAAGGCTTTGTCGGGCGACCTGGCTTTCAAGGAAGAATTCCATTTGGGTGCCGTGAACTCCATTAACTGGGCCCGTATTTCCGCCCAGGTAGTTTATTATTTCTGGGCCTGGTTGCGTGCCACCAGTACCGAAAGCCAGCAGGTTTCCTTTGCGGTTCCGTCAGGTAACTTCGGCAATATTCTTTCCGGCCATATCGCCCGCAGCATGGGTTTGCCAATCCGCCGTCTGGTATTGGCCACCAATGAAAACAACGTGCTTGAAGAATTCTTCCGTACCGGTGTCTACAGTCCGCGTTCGGCAGAGCAAACCTATGCCACTTCCAGTCCTTCCATGGATATTTCCAAGGCGTCCAACTTTGAACGCTTTGTATATGACCTGGTAGGGCGTGATGCCGGCAAGGTTAAAGCCTTATGGGAATCTCTTGAACGTAACGGTTCTTTCGACCTGAGCGAGCTGAAACCACTGTTTGAAGAAAAATTTGGTTTTGTTGGCGGTCAAAGTTCACACGCAGACCGTTTGCAAACGATTAAATCGGTTTATGAGCAGGATAATATCCTGATCGATCCACATACCGCCGATGGCGTGAAAGTGGCCCGCCAGTTTACCGAAGAGGGTATTCCCATGCTGGTGCTGGAAACGGCCTTGCCTGCGAAGTTTACTGAAACCATTCAGGAAGCGATTGGCCAGCCGGCACCCGTGCCCGAACACCTGCAAGATCTGGCCAGTTTGCCACAGAAAGTAACCGTGATGGATTGCAATACAGAGCATGTCCGTTCCTATATCCAGGAACACGCGCAGTTATAAATAATTGGCAGGGGCACTTGGGTGCCCCTGTTTTTTTTTGAAAACCAATGATTCTGTTAACACCGGGCAATTTTCTTGCGGTTGGGGTGGGGGCAGCGCTAGGCGCTGTTTGCCGCTGGTTATTGGGTATTGCATTCAACCAGGAAACATGGCCCTGGGGTACCTTGCTGGCCAATTGTATCGGTGGCCTTTTAATTGGCCTGCTAATTGGTCTGTTTGCTTTACATACCCAGACACCGTTATGGGTACGCCTGTTTCTGGTTACCGGTTTTCTGGGGGGCTTGACCACATTTTCCACCTTTTCGGCTGAAACCCTGCAATTCATCCTGAAGGGGCAGTGGTTGTGGGCGGGGGCCTATATGGGCATCAGCCTGGGTGTTACCTTATTGTTAACCGCATGTGGAATGTGGTTTGTTCAGTTGTTCAGGTAGGTGTTTTTAGTTTTTTTGTATGGCAGGCATAGCTTTTAATTTATAAGGTATATATAATGTATATCTTATAAGGTAGTGATAAAAGTTAAAACAGGGCTAATACAATGAGTACGCTTATTTCCATTTCTCCACCCGGTAAGCAACAAAAACAGGAAACCCGAATGACGGCCTTCCTGTCACTGGGTTTCCGGCCGTTATATATCGCGGGTACGGCATGGGCTTTAATTTCCATCCTGTTATGGATATATACGCCGCAGGTCCTGCAGGGCACATTGAACGGGGTCTGGTGGCATGCCCATGAAATGCTTTGGGCATTTGTGGGAACGATTGCCGTTGGCTTTTTAACCACGGCAAGTGCCACCTGGACGGGTAGCAACCCAATCAAGGGTATACCGCTGGCCCTGCTGGCTTTTTCCTGGCTGGTGGCCCGTATTGCTTTCCTCATTCCGGGTGAAAGCATGTTTTTCACCGGCATGCTGTATGAGGTTTCTTTTTGTCTGGTAGCGGCATTCAGTTTGTTCAGGGTTATCCTGAAAGCGAAAAGCAAACGTAATTATGCCTTGCCCTGGGCGGTGCTGGCTTTAGGCTTAATGGATCTGGTCTTCCTGATTACGGTTTACCAGGGGCGTTACGATGTGCTCATGTCCTATTTTGAAATTGGCATTCTGTTCATGGTGCTCATTACCTTGCTGATTGCGCGTCGGGTTGTGCCATTTTTTGCCACCCGTAAAATCCAGGGCCTTGAAATTCCCATGCATACCCGTTCAGGGCTGTATCAGTTAATCGCCTGTGGGGCAGCAATTTTCTTTGGTGTTTTGTCAATGCCTGAAATGATGGCCATCTTTGTTGGCATTGCCGGTGTGATTGCCATTGTGCAGGTTATTCAATGGAAGCCCGCCAAAGTAATGAAGGTCTCTTTGTTGTGGGTACTGTATCTTGCTTATTTCTTTCTGGGTCTGGGGCTGGTGCTGAGTGCATTTTATTTTGCGGGTATCCGTCCTTCCATTATGGTGCGTCCCGCTTCTTATATCCATGTGATTGGCATGGGCGGTTTTTCCATCATGATTATTGGCATGGTCACCCGTACCGCTTTGGGTCATACCGGGCATCCCTTGCAGGCCAGCCGCTTAATGACAGCCAGTTATGTGCTGGTTCTGGTGGCAACCATTGCACGTCTTGCCGCTTTGCAGCCCTCTTCGCTCACCCAGCCTTTGCTGCATCTGGCGGGGGCGGCATGGATACTGGCTTTTGCCTTTTACTTGTGGGAGTTCGTGCCGATTCTTACCCGTCCACGTGCAGACCAGGCTTTCTCCAAAGGCGGTTTACTTAAACCCATGGAGAAAAAATGAGGCTGACCGTCAGGACCGATTATGCTTTCAGGATGTTACTGTACCTGGCAGTGCATTCTGACAGGCTATGCACCATCTCTGAAATTGCCAAAGCCTATAAAATCTCTGAGCCGCATCTCATGAAAGTGACCCATCAGCTGGCGCAGCTGGAATGGATTGAAACGGTCAGGGGTAAGGGCGGTGGCATGCGGCTGGCCAGGCAGCCAGATGAAATCAGCCTGGCAGAGGTGATAAAAACCGTCGAACCCGATTTTCATTTGGTAGAGTGCTTTGGCAATGATAATGAATGCAGTATTACCGAGTATTGCGGGTTAACCGCCATAATGCAGGAAGCACTGGATGCCTTTATTGGCTGTTTTGCCAAATACACTTTACTTGATATCCTGAAATCAAACCAGGCAGGTAGCGATGAATCATTTGAAAAAATCGTGAATTTTTTCAAATGAGGTCTTGCACAAGAAGCCTGGCCGCTTGCCGGCCACTTCTGACGGCCCCTTCAAG
The DNA here is from genome assembly GCA_012735395.1 of Alcaligenaceae bacterium. Taxonomy (GTDB): domain Bacteria; phylum Pseudomonadota; class Gammaproteobacteria; order Burkholderiales; family Burkholderiaceae_B; genus Advenella. The sequence continues at coordinate 6,698 of JAAYHN010000269.1, forward strand.
CACCCCCGGAAAACCGGTGTCGGTCCAGTCTCCGGCCAGATATAAAGCGGGCAGGCAGCTGCGGTTGGGCAAGCGTTGCAGGCCGGGCTCGGCACTGAAAGTGGCTTTTTTCTCGGTAATCAGGTCCCAGCCCTTTATGGGCGGAAGCGGGGCATGGGCAGGGGCCTGACGTTGCAGTTGTCCAAGCAGCAGCCCAATAAGCTCTTCTTTGGTTTTTTCAAGCCAATGGCTGGCCTGGCTGATAACCACCGTCACTTCCGGCCGGGAACTGTCCATGACAAAGCTTGAACGCATAAACAGCCATTGTCCGGGGTCACGGGCCGGGTCTTCTGTTTTTAACAAATAAACGGGTAAGGGCAAGTCCCAGTTATTTTCCAGTTCAAGCGTAATCGTAATAATCGGATTGAAGCGGAATTGCCCAAGCGCTTCAAGAAGGTCACTGTAATTTTTGCTATCGGGGAAGTTGCCTATAATGCGGGCACATTGCGCAGGGGGCGTAGCCAGAATGACAGCGTCAAAATCCTGCCCGTCTATTTGGTAAGCTGTTGCCGTACGTTGCACTTGCTGGATGCTCTTGCCATAATAAACAGGAATCTGCGGGTTTAATTTTTCTGGCCACAGGGCACTCAGGTTGCTGCGCGGAATTAAAAAATCGGAAGCCTGCTTGCCGGCGTCGGTGCTGTGCTGCAAGACGTTGGCAAACAATTGCATGCATGCTTCAGGGGTTGCTGTGTTCAGGGTGGCAATGCAGAGCGGTTCCCAAAAAAACCGAACCAGCCAGACAGACTGTTTTTCTTGTTTTAGCCATTGTGCTACGGTCTGGCCGGATGTCACCCGCCATTTGCGCAACTTGAGTTTGAGCAGGGCCTGCACCAGCTTGTGTTTGTCTGGCAGCGTTAAACCTTTCGCACAGCCAATGGCATACAGGAAATGGAGCGGGGAAGGCAGGCCAGGCTTAACGCGCAGCCTGAAATCCTGTTGCGGCGTGGCAATAGCCAAAGGCATCCTTAAAAAACATTGCTTTTCTTCAAGCCCCAGTTCCTGCATGATTTGCAGGGTTTCAGAATAAGCGCCTATCAGAAGATGCTGCCCGTTATCTATGACCTTATCCAGTTTGCGTGAGTGTACTTTGCGGGCACGGCCTCCGAGCGTATGGGATTGCTCAAAAAGATGGGCCTGCATGCCTTGTTGCTGCAGTGTATGGGCTGCGGCAAGACCTGCCCAGCCCGCACCAATCACGGCAACGTTTTTTTTAAGCGCGGTTTCAGACTGGGGCATTACGCATTTTCTGGCAGAAACCTTTGCCGCCATTTACCCATATTTTCCAGGCAATAAACAGTTTTCGGATAGGAGTCAGGCTAATGCGCTGATCCAGGATATTCCATTTCTCATCTTCAATTTCATTGAGCAGGGCATGATAAATGGCCGCCATCATAATGCTGGGACGCTGCGCACGACGGTCTTCATCTACCAGTAATTCAAAGGCTTCTTTATATAACTGGCGGGCACGGTTTGCCTGAAAGGCCATCAGCTTCTGGAAGTTGTCGTTGTAATTGCTGTTCAGGATATCTGCAGCTTTCACGTCAAAGGCCTGTAAATCTTCAATGGGAAGATAAATACGGCCGCGACGGGCGTCATCACCCACGTCACGGATAATATTGGTCATTTGCAGGGCAAGACCCAGTTTTTCGGCAAATTGCAGGGTATTTTGGTTTTTGAAGCCAAACACCTGAACCGACAGAAGGCCAACGGCACTGGCGGCATGCCAGCAATATTTCTTAAGACCGGCCCAGTCCAGATAACGGCTTTGGTCCAGATCCATTTCCATGCCATCAATAATGGCCAGAAAATGTTCCTGCTGTAAATTCAGGCTGGCAATATGTTCGGCCAGTGCCTTGCCGACCGGGTGTTCAGGCTTGTTCTGGTATAGATTGCCTATTTCATTACGCCACCAGCTCAGTTTGATGCGGGCAAGCGAAGGGTCGGAGCATTCATCAACAACGTCATCCACTTCCCTGCAAAAGGCGTAAATGGCCGTAATTGCCCGTCTGGACTCTGTGGGCAGAAACAGGAATGAGTAATAAAAACTGGATCCACTTTTGATTGCCTTATCCTGGCAGTATTCGTCTGGTGTCATATTAGGAGTGTGTTAAAGCTCGCCATGCCATGATGGCCCAATCTGGTTTCGTAAGTACAGGGCGGTGGGTGAAAACGTCATATTGAACCTTTTCTATCTTTTCCAGGATGCGCATGCCGCCCTGAACAATCATGCGCATTTCCCAGGCAAAACGGCCTTGCAGGTTTCTGCTTAACGGCGCGCCTGCTAGCAACATTGTACGGGTAAATTCAACTTGCTCACGCATTAATCCGATCCAGGCAGGGGATATTTTCTGGCCGGGCGGTATTTGGCTATCGATTCCATGCTGGCGCAGCCTGTCCTGTGGTAAATAAACCCGGTTTTTATCCAGGTCAATGGCGATATCCTGCCAGAAATTGATAAGCTGCAAGGCCGTGCAGATATGATTGGAAAGCGTGATGTTTTCTTCGGTTGCGGCATTATAAATATGCAGCATTAACAAACCCACCGGATTGGCTGAAAAACGGCAATATTCAAGTAACTCTTTTGTTGTGCTGAAGGGCTGGAAATGGACATCTGACTCAAAGGCATGCAGCAAATCAAAAAAAGCCTGGATGGGCAATTGATATTGCCGGATGACTTTATCAAGTGGCATAAAAACAAGGTTAAGTTCAGAAGAACCGAAATCAGTGACACCGCCTGGCTGGGTCTGGATTTTACGCAATGCTTCTTTATAGGCTTCAAGTTTTTCAAGGCGACGTGCAGCGGGCAGGTCGCCTTCATCGGCAATGTCATCGGCACTGCGGGAAAAGGCATAAACCGCATGAATGGCCGGCCGCATGGCGGCAGGAATAAGGATAGAGGCAACCGGAAAGTTTTCGTAATGTTCAACAGACATGCAAGGGCCCATAAAAAAATGCATCCTGGCGATTATAAGACGCCAGAAGGATTATAATTTAAGGCCTGCTGACTGTTACTTTTTTAACTGGAGTAATTTAAATGCCTCGCCCAATTCGAGCCACAATTTCTTTGCCGGCCCTTTCCCATAATTTGCAGGTGGTGCGCAGGCACCTGGAGTTTGCCCGTCAACATGCCAAAAATAATAATAAACAGGAATACAAGGCGCCTTTCGTATGGGCTGTCATTAAGGCCAATGCTTATGGGCATGGCCTGGAAAATGCCGTGCGGGCATTTGCGCAGGCAGATGGCCTGGCGCTTATTGACCTGAATGATGCCGTGCGTTGCCGAGAGTTGGGTTGGCATAAAAAAATATTGATGCTTGAAGGTTTTTTTGAAGCGGCCGATCTGCCAGTCCTGCAACAATACAATATTACAAGCAGTGTCCATCATATAGACCAGATACACATGCTTGAGCAAATGCCTGCCGGTAATGCGATTGATGTTTTTTTAAAAATCAATACCGGCATGAACCGTCTGGGCTTCATGCCATCCGATGCGGCGGCCCGTTTCCTTGACTTGCTTTCATTGCAGCAGCAGGGCAAACTAGGCAGCATTGGTTTTATGTCGCATTTTGCCTGTGCCGACGGGGCCATCGGGGCAGTCGATGAACCCGTCAGTTTAATGAAGCAGGCCATCAATGACTTGCCCGGTGCCATCAGTCTTTGCAACTCGGCGGCAACTTTACGCTATCCGCAACTGGCGCTCAGTGCCAGGGAAAGCTGGGTGCGGCCGGGCATTTGCCTGTACGGGGCATCACCCTTTGATACGCTCCATGAACAGGCTGGAAATTTCGGCCTGCTTCCGGCCATGTCCCTAAAAGCCAAATTGTTATCTGTCCAGCAAATTAAAAAAGGACAGTCGGTGGGTTATGGTGCGACTTTTACGGCAGAACATGACACCCGTATCGGTGTGGTTGCCTGTGGCTATGCCGATGGCTATCCACGTCATGCACCAACCGGGACACCGGTTATCATTAATGGTATCCGCAGTCGGCTGGTCGGGCGTGTTTCCATGGATATGCTAACGGTTGATCTTGACCCTGTCCCGGACGCCAGAGAGGGTGACTGGGTGCACCTGTGGGGAAGTGAAGGGCCGCATATCGATGAGATTGCCGGGTATGCCGGCACCATTTCCTATGAGCTGATGTGCGCCCTGGCAAAACGGGTTCCGGTAGAAGTCATTGAATAGTGTTGTCCGGAATTTATGTAAAATAAACCGGAATTAAATTTCAAGAGAAACTGAATGAAGAATAAATGTGTGCTGGTTACCGGGGCAACCAA
>JAAYHN010000270.1 GCA_012735395.1 Alcaligenaceae bacterium
ATGTCAAATCATTGACCAAACCGGTAACAGGTGCCAGCGCACCATTTTGTGGGTCAACCAAACCGTTAACCAGGCCACCTACCGGTGCCAGTGCGGTGTTGTTGACCAAGCGGTCAACCGTACCCTGCACATCGGTAATCGCACCATTAGCGGCACTGCCGCCGCCAACACCGCCCAGGCTACCGGTTACGCCGCCCACCAGGCCAAGTACAGGCTCAAGCAAGCCACCTACGCCGGCACCGGATTGCCCACCGGTTAAACCACCCACCAGATTCAGGACCGGATCAAGCAGGCCACCCTGGCCTGAACCGGCTTGACCGCCAGTAACACCACCAACAATACCCAGGACTGGCTGAAGTACGCCTCCCAGACCGCCAATACTTGATAGGTTGGCCACATTATTAAGGCTGGCACCAGGGGCAAGTTGCGCAGATGCACCGACAGCACTAAAACCCAGCACCCCGGCCATAACTGTTTTAGCCAGAATATTGCGGCTGCGTTTGCCCTTTGTTTTGGTATTTTCAGATACGGCAACATATGCGCCTGTTTGCTCATTCCAAACAGACTTATAAATTCGGTTCATTTGTAGTGCTCTCCAAAATATAGAAATGCACCGCATCAATACTTATCGTTTTTCGATTGCTTACAAAAACCTTTGCAACAAAACAGCTTTACAGCAAAACAGAAAACAAACTTAGTGCGGCAATATAGAAAATGAAAATCTTGTAACTTTGCGGAGACAATAACACTTGATGAGCTAAATCGAAACTCATCATCATTTTTTTATTTTTTCAATATTTTTATTTAATAATTTTTTATTTTTAATAAAAATATAATTATTTTTATTTATGTTTTTTAGAAAAAAATATTTTTTTCTAAAATCACATCAAAATAAATTTTAAAAAACCCGTAAATCGTTAAATTAAAAGGATATAATTAAATTTAATCTATTTTTAATGGAAATAAACAACAAATAAACACATTTAAAAGTTACAAAAACATCAATGAAAATATTTTCAAAAAATATATTTTGAAACTAAATGTAAATATTGTTGTTTAGACACAACATATTACATATACATATTAACCCTTAAAAAAACATTAGGTTTTTCAATCATTATTGAAGACTTATCCAGGCATTATTGGATAGCCCCTGACTTTTGGTTTTCCTTCTTTTTTTACCGCCCCTTTTGCGTTTTTCTATCTATTTTTATCTCATTACCGACATAAATATCACTCTGGCAACACCATTAAGCCTTGTTTGGGCTTTCCCATAAAGTATTTACGCTTGACAAGCATTTACCCCCTATAATAAAGACAACATATTCCGTTATTTTTTTGTCATGCCATGCCAACACCATTTTGCCTGTTGCCTGGATTCATTTATAAAAAGCACTATTCATCATGAACACTACCTTTGCAAATCAAGTTGAATTTACAATTACCCGCAATACCCAGCCATTACCAGAAGAAAAACGCAATGCAATCTTGCAAAACCCGGGGTTTGGCAAACACTTTACCGACCACATGGCAACCATTGACTGGACCCGTGAGCAAGGCTGGCACGATGCGCGTATCGTGCCCTACGGGCCTTTACAGCTTGATCCGGCCTCTTCAGTTTTGCATTACGCCCAGGAAATCTTCGAGGGCCTGAAAGCCTACCGTCACGCCGATGGTTCCATATGGACTTTCCGCCCCGAAGCCAATGCACAGCGTTTTCAATTATCCGCCCGCCGTCTGGCCATGCCCGAACTACCTGTGGAACTGTTTATCGAATCACTGAAACAACTCATCAGTATTGACCAGGCATGGGTTCCAAGCGCACCGGAAACCAGCGCTTATATCCGTCCGTTCATGATTGCCAATGAAAGCTTTTTAGGGGTACGCCCGGCAGAACGCGCTGCCTATCATGTTATAGTGAGCCCGGCTGGTTCGTATTTTGCCAATGGCATGCAACCTGTTTCCATCTGGCTTTCTTCAGGGCTGTCACGTGCCGGCAAAGGTGGTACCGGTGAAGCAAAATGTGGTGGCAACTACGCTGCCTCCCTGCTGCCACAAACCGAAGCTTCCGCAAACGGCTGCTCACAGGTTCTGTTCCTTGATGCCGAAGAGCACACTTACCTCGAAGAACTGGGTGGCATGAATATTTTCCTGGTACGCAAAGACGGCACCTTGCTGACACCCAAAACATCAGGCAGTATCCTCAAAGGCATTACACGTGCCAGCCTGCTGCAGCTGGCTGAAGACATGGGCCTGAAAATCGAAGAGCGGCGCATTGCCCTGCAAGAGTGGATTGACGGCGTAAACTCGGGAGAAATCACCGAGGTCTTCGCTTGCGGTACCGCTGCCGTCATTGCGCCCATCTGCACGCTTAAAAGCAAAACGTTTACCGTTGGCAATGAAAATGCACCTGCAGGTGAGGTAACCGTAGCCTTACGCAAAAAACTGACCGATATCCAATACGGGCGTGAAGAAGACACGCACAACTGGCTAACCAGACTGGCTTAATCCCGAGAGGCTTAATTCTTAGCGGTTTTTATCGTATTACTTTAAAAGCCCAGGAAAAGTGAAACATGGCAAGGCGGTGGTGGCATACTTCCGCCCTGCTTTCACTGGTGTTTTTTACCGCCAACCTGATAAAATCCACTTCAGAGACATAACAATGCGTATCAAGGCACCTGAATCTTTACTGCTGATTATTGATTTACAAAGCCGTTTATTGCCTTCCATTCATCAGGGCAACGTTGTTATTGAAAATGCCGCCTGGCTGCTGGATGTCGCCCAAACCATAGGAGTCCCGGTTCTGGCAACAGAGCAATATCCAAAAGGCCTGGGCCAAACCGAGCCAGGTTTACGCTCACGCCTGCAAGAAAACCAGATCCTTGAAAAAATCCATTTTTCTGCCGTTACCGAATCCGGACTGTTAAACACGCCTCGGTCCAGTCGCCCGCAATGGGTACTGGCTGGCACGGAGACCCATGTTTGCGTGCAGCAAACCGCCCTTGATTTACTGGCAAAGGGATACCAGGTTTTTATTGTTGAAGAAGCCGTTGGCTCACGCAAACCCCGTGACAAAGAACTTGCCCTGCAACGCATGCGGCAGGCAGGCGCCCAAATTGTTTCTTGTGAAATGATTGCCTTTGAATGGCTGGAAAAAGCCGGTACACCTTTATTCCGTACTGTTTTGCAGCGCTTCATACGCTAGCAAAAGCAAGCGTCAAACAATTCCTTCGGTTATAATTTGCAACATTTTTAACGACATAAGCATGAAGTTAAACGCAAATTAAATCCATTTCAAGGAAATTCCGTTGCCGAACGTTATAGAAATCAATGCTTTCACCAGCTTTACCCTAGCTATTCTTATCCTGTTTGTGGGTAAATGGCTAAGCATGCAAGTCAAGTGGCTGCAAAAATACAGCATCCCCGAACCTGTCATCGGGGGCTTATGCTGCACCCTTATTGTGTGTGCCGCCTACTATCTGTTTGATATTCATATCAGCTTTGAGCTGGAAGCACGCAATATGCTGCTTTTGTATTTCTTTGCCGCCATTGGCCTGAACTCAGAAATACAAACCCTGAAGCAAGGGGGCCGGGCCCTTATCTATTTAACCATAGTGGCAACGGTTTTCATGTTGCTGCAAAACATGCTGGGCATGGGCATTGCCAGCGCGTTTGACCTTGACTCACGACTGGGTTTAATGGTGGGTTCTATCTCCCTGACCGGTGGCGTGGGCACTACCATGGCATGGGCCTCCCATTTTACCGATACCCTTGGCTTGCACAGCGCCGTTGAGCTGGGCATTGCCGCAAATATGTTTGGCCTTATTTCAGCATGTATTATTGGCGGCCCGATTGCCGGTTTCCTGATTCGCAAACACGGTATCAAACCTTCTGCCGACACCCAGCTGGAAATAGGTACGCTGCTTAAAGAAGAACCCTTCAAACAGCTGAATTATTATGGCGTACTCATGGCTATTTTCTGGCTGAATATCGCCCTGATGCTGGGCCGTATTATTACCCGCCTGATTGCCTTCACCGGGTTGAACCTGCCGGCTTTTGTAGGATGCCTGCTGGCAGGTATTGCCATACGTTCACTGGGTAGCCTGGTGACGTCCAGAAAAGGCCGTTTATGGCGCTGGAAAACCATTTGGCGCTGGAACAGCATGCAACCGGGCATTGCCCTTATTTCTGATATCAGCCTGGGCATGTTCCTGACCATGGCCCTGATGGGGCTTCAGTTATGGTTGCTGCAACCTATTCTTGCCTTTATCACTACCGCCATGATCCTGCAAATTCTGCTGGTTATTGTATTTACCGTTTTCATTGTTTTCAGGGTCATGGGCCGTGATTATGAAGCAGCTGTCATGTGCTCGGGCTTTGGCGGCATAGCGCTGGGTTCCACCGCCACCGCAATTGCCAATATGAGTGCGGTAACCCGGCAATATGGCAATGCACCACGTGCATTTATCGTGGTCCCGCTAGTGTGCGGTTTTTTTATTGACCTGATTAACGCCTTTATTATTGGGTTCATGGCGGTTTGAGTTTTTAACCTGTTCCTCCCCGGCAACAGCCGGGGAAAGCAGCAAACAGCTGAATCAATTGGCATGCAATTGATTCAGCTGTTTGGCAATAATGTCATGATTCAGCCACAAAACCGGGCCGGCAGGTGCCGATACCTCTTTAAAAATAAGCGCGCCACTGGCCTCAAGCACCAGATTGCTAAGCAAATCGGTAATAAGTGCCTTACGGTCTTTATGCATTTGCACGATTTCATCTGACGTATTGATAGTCAGTTCAGACTGCTCGGGGCTGTTCGGCATGGGCCAGTTGGCAAAACCATTATAAAACCGCTGCATGACTGCACTGCCATGAAAACCTGCTATTTTTTGCAGAACGTTTTCCAGGGTAACACCTTCTGCCAGCAGCTCACGACATGCCTGCCACTGGGCTTGCGCCCATTCCGCCCCCCCTTCTTTTTGCAAGGCTTCCAGCAGGGAAATAAGCGGCAACTCTACACCGGCAAAAATATCGGAAGAGTTGGTACGGATTTCAGGGCAATTGAAAACAGTGGCCTTGATGCCCTCGCTCCATGCCTTTTGCGCGATTTTTTCCAGGCGCATTTTGGCAAAACCCTGCGTGTAATTGGTATACGTTTGCCACTGGTAACCGCCATTAATAAGAATTTCAGTACCATGATAGCCATAAGCCGAATAGCGCAGCTGCCCGCCCGCCGCCTGCACACGCTCACGAATAGTGGCACTGGCATCCAGCAAGTAAGCAAAGGTATTGGCCGAGACTTCATCAAAGTTTTGTAAAATAAGCTTGCCAAGATCGCTGTCAAGCAGCGCCTGCGATGACATGTGGCGATCGCCCGTGCCCTTGTAAATACGGTTGGCAATAACCATGAATGCCTTGGCTTTGGGAATGCCGCCTGCCATGGTATGGGCAAAAAAAACATTCCTGCCATCTTCAATCATGCCATCCAGTACGGCCATTGCCCTGGCTGCCGCTTCTTTAAAACGGCTGACACCGATTTCCCGGCACTTTTCAATATATGCCCAATCAAGCTTGTCTTCCTGCCAGGTTTTCAGGGTCATTTTGTTCAGCAAGTCGGTAGGTGTAGGCTCGCCTTCCGGGGCATCAAGATCAAAGCCGGCCATGAGCGGTATATTAATAATGGTCCCACCCAGTGAGGCCTCTGCTGCGGCAAGCTCCTCTTCGTTAAGGGGACGCAATGTTTTGTTTTCATCGCGCCGGCCTACCGTAATGCCCACTATTTTCATGCCGGCCTGCCGGGCCTGTTCAACCAGGCCCGTTGCATAACCACGCCCGAATAACTCGCCAAACAGGACAAATACATCTCCTGGACGGAAAATATTGTTTTGCGGCAGACTGCTTAAGGGTATAGGATTGTTCATTTTAATATTTTGACTATGTTCAGATAAAAGAAAAGACACCGGCAAAAGTGTATGCCGGTTTCACTGCCGCTTAGTTAACCTTGATCAACTCAACTTCAAACTTCAGGTCGCTATTGGGCGGAATGGCATTGCCTGCACCACGTTCACCATAGGCGGTACGGGAAGGACAGAATAAAACAGCAGACCCCCCTTCTTTCATTTTTTGCAGACCTTCCGTCCAGCACGGAATAACCCGGTTCAGGGGAAACGAAATGGGCTTATTACGTTTAAAGGAAGAATCAAACTCGGTGCCATCAAGTAAGGTACCACGATAATGCACCAGTACTGTGTCTGTCGCTTTAGGGCTGGCCCCCTCACCGGGCTTGGTATGCTCTACCTTTACCCCATTGGATAACGTATCTACTGCCGGTGTTTGCGCCAATACGGAACCGGTACAGAACAAGGCACTGGCAGAAAAGCCAAGAAATAGTTTTTTCAGCATAAATCACTCGAATATCAATTTTTAAAATCCGGAAAATCACGGGATGATTGCCCGGATGCCATACCTGCACCACCAGAAAAGGCGGTTTTCCTGTTAACTTTCAGCCGTTACATCATACGTGACATAATCGGTATAACCCACATTGGTGCCACCATAAAAAGTACTGCGGTCCGGCTCTGTCAATGGCCAGTCATTTTGCAAACGTTCGGCCAGGTCTGGGTTGGAAATATAAGGCCGCCCAAAAGCAATCAAATCGGCCAGATTGGCATCAAGATCCTGTTCAGCCTGTTCTTTGGTGTACTCTCCCGCCAAAACCAGCGTGCCTTTATAGGTTTGCCTGAATTGCTCAAGGAAGGCCCTGCCATTGGGGCTGGCAATAATTGCCGCACGATTGCTAATGTGTACATAAGCCAGGTTTTTTGAAGACAGTAACCGGGCCAGTTCAAGCCATGTTTCCCGTTCCTGTTCAAAGGCAGGCATATCAAAAATACGGTTCAGGGGTGCCAAACGGATACCAACCCGCTGGCTGCCAATTTTGGCAGCAACCGCATCAACCACCTCCAGCACAAAACGCAAACGGCTTTCTATGGTTGCCCCACCATAAGCGTCATCACGAGTATTAACACCCGCATTAATAAACTGTTCAATTAAATAACCGTTGGCCCCATGTATTTCAATACCATCAAAACCGGCAGCAATCGCATTTGCACCGGCACGGGCAAAATCCTGGACAACCCCGGCTATTTCTTCAATATCCAGGGCCCGGGGCTGGCTGGCCTGCATATAATCGGGCTTACCCTCTTGGTTATAGGCAAACGACAGGGTGCCTTCTGCCGTTTTGGCAGATGAGCTGGCCGGAGCCGCGCCATCTTCCTGCAAGGTAACATGGGATATGCGGCCCACGTGCCAGATCTGGCAAAAGATCCTGCCATTTGCATCGTGAACAGCCTGCGTTACTTTTTTCCAGCCTTCTATTTGCTCGGGCGCATGAATGCCCGGGGTAAATAAATAACCCACACCCTGACGGGAAATCTGTGAGCCTTCTGAAACAATTAGCCCGGCACCGGCCCGCTGCTGATAATACAGGGCGGTTTCCGAATCGGGAACGGTATTAACAGCCCGGGAACGTGTCATGGGGGCCATAACAATACGGTTATCCAATTGAAGCCCGGCCAGATCGTAGCCTGAAAAAAGTTGACTCATTTGTGTAAATTCCATTGAAAACAGGTAAAACGCAACCATGCGCACAACACTTTGCCGGCACAACGGCACTGCGACATGGTGATTGAATTTTTTTATTAATACCTGAATTTAGACGCTCAGGGAGCTTGCTGTCAAGAATCTCCCGTTTAATACGATGAGATATTCCCCTGGACAAGTTTTGACATGCCATAAGCAAGCATGGTTTTGTATCAGACAAGAAAAAGCAGGCCAAAGCCTGCTTTTTAGTCTATTTAACCGTGATCAGAAACAATTCTGATAGCAAGGTTTATTTCTTATCAAGCGCTGCTGAAACCTGTTCAACACTTTGCTGCAAAGAATTCAGGCCCGCACTGCCCAGAATGTACCAGTTATAGGGATCAAGGTACACAATCTGCTGGCTTTTTGCTGCACGGGTATCTTTCAGAATGGAATTATCCAGTGTTTCTTTAACCGGTTTTTTGCCCTCGGTGCCGGTGGCGGCATGACGGTCAATCACAAAAATCCAGTCCGGGTCTGCTTTAACAATATCTTCCAGCTTGACTGGATGACGGTCTTTGGCAGACAGGTCTTTAACTGCGGCAACGGGGGTAAAACCAAAAATATCATATGCCTGGCCAAAGCGGGAGCCAGGACCAAAAGTACTGGTTTTATCATCAATCGCCAATACCACCATCGCACTACCGGCATTGGCAGATTTAGCTTTGAGCGCATCAACAGACTCACTCAGTTTTTTCAGGGCAGCTTCAGCCTCGGCTTCTTTTTTGTAAATCTTTGCCAAAGTACGTACATTGGCTTCAATACTGCTTAAGCCTTTTGAGGTATCCACCGTCATATCAATGGTTGGTGCCAGTTTTGATACATCGTCATACTTGGCGCTGGAGCGGCCACCAATAATCACCAAGTCAGGAGCCAGCTGTTTCAATGCGTCATGATCGGGTTCAAACAAACTGCCTACACGGGCAATACTTTCATCCCGGTAATCAGAAAACTGGTCGGGAAACTTCGCTTTAGGCACACCTGCGGCCTTGACGCCCAGCGCCTGCATGGTATCCAGTGATGCCAGGTCAAACACCGCTGTTTTGGCAGGTGGCACCTGTACTGAAGTTTCTCCTTTGGCGTGCTGGACTTTGACCTCTTCGGCCATAACCTGGCCACTGAACGTAACCGCGCCAATAAGCAATGCTTTCTGCAGCATGGAGAACAGCTTTGAGACTTCTTGTGTAGCTTTCATTTGATTTCCATTTTTTATTAAACCGATACAGAATATTCAGAAAAACAAAGCTCCGGCCTGAACCGGATAATCAAAAAACCGATCTGAATATTAAATGCAGGTCGTATTATCATATATTGATATTAAATATACAAATGAGAATTATTATCCATCCAATATTTATTCTTACATATTGTAAATTTTTTTTCTGTCAATAAATAATATACAGGTATGCCCCACCCGCTCCGCTTTGTTTTTACAAAGGATTTTATAAAATCAAAGCAGCCACTCAATAGGTAGCAAGGCCAGAAAACCAACCCACAACTGTTGCAGGAAACCTGCCCCGGGCTCCCTGTCATAACGCAGCTGTTCACCATTGACCTGCTCAAGCCAGTACAAATTCCCGCTTTCATCAAGCCTGACTTCATAAGCATTAAAAGGCACTCTTACCAGGAAAGATTCCCGCACATCCTGTGCAATTTTTTCAGTATCAATAATAAAGCCGAGCTCTGTATTCAAATGTGCCGAACGGGGATCAAAATTGAAAGACCCGACAAAAACCCGCTTGCCATCAACCGAAAATGTTTTGGCATGCAGGCTGGAACCTGAACTGCCAAAAGGGCCGGCCTTTTCTTCCGGCTTGTCGCCATTTTGCCGTTTCATTTCATATAGCTGAATGCCTGCTTCAAGCAGGGGCTTGCGTCTTTTGGCATAACCCGCATGCACGGCGACCACATCGGTAGCCTCCAGGGCATTGGTAAGGATACGAATATTCACACCACTGGCCGCCAACCGGGAAAAGGCGTCAACACCCGCTGCGGTGGGTACAAAATACGGCGAAACCAAATCCACCTGTTTGCGGGTCTTTCCCAGAATATAATTCAACCGTACAATGAGCAATTCGTCATCATTCACCTGCCCCAACCCTTTGCGTGGGTCATCACTGACCATGACAACCTCACTCCAGAGCATGGAAAGCTGCCCGCCAAGCATATTACTGATGGTTCTGGATTCCAGTATGGCGGCCAGATATTTACCGGCACGGACATCGTGTTCGGCATCATCCCCTGCCTTAAGCAAATCAGCCATATCCGCCTGTGTTGCCTTGGGCAAAATACCCTGCACCGGATAGGCCGATTCACTTGCCCAATAACGGTCAAAATCAGCCGACACCTCGGGCACGACTGCCCCTACCCCCAGCACATCCAGATCGGAAAACAGCACCCCGTCGGTCGCGCCAAAGTATTCATCTCCCACGTTACGCCCCCCAATAATGGTGGCCTGATTGTCTGCCGTAAATGATTTATTGTGCATGCGCCGGTTCAAACGGGAAAAATCCGTTACAAACCCCAGCAGTTTCGGAAAGCGCAGCGCAAAAGGATTAAACAGACGCACTTCAATATTGGAATGGGTATCCAGTATGGCCAACATATTATCCATATTGGCCGTACCGTGGTCATCCAGCAGCAGACGAACCCGCACACCCCGTTCAGCGGCATGGTAAAGCTCTTCCAGCAGGAGCGTACCGGTAAGGTCATTGCGCCAGATATAATATTGCACATCCAGGGTACGCTGCGCTGCCCGGGCCAGCAGGATACGGGCCGCAAAAGCCCCCTGCGCATCGGCCAAAGACACGATTCCGCTTTTACCAGGATGGGCAAGCAGCTGCGTGGCCAATGCGTTACCCAGCCGGGTATGAGCCGCCTCTTCTGCGCTAATGGCGTGGCTTTGGCTGCGCCCCTCAAGGGACGGCAGGCTACGGGTACCAATAAACACCAGCACCAGCACAATGATGGACAGCAATATCTGGATATATCTCATGCAACACTCCGGCAAGTTTGCACATTCAGAAAAAAATATCAGCTTGAAAGTGTATCGCCAATCAAATGATTCCGGTAGATTTTAGCCCGCATTTGTGACACGCTTGACCTTCCTATCATGGTAAGGATTACACTTGAGTCATTATGTTTAGGCTTCATGGAAACCATAATGAACACACAAACCACAAGCAAACCCGACAGCATCATCAGCCTGCCGATTGAAGGCATGACCTGCGCCAGCTGCGTCAGGCGGGTTGAACTTGCCCTTAAAAAAGTGGAAGGGGTGAATGATGTCTCCATTAATCTGGCCACTGAAAAAGCGGATATCCAGGCCAACGCCTCGGTTGACCGCATGAGCTTGATTCATGCGGTAGAAAAAGCCGGCTACGACGTACCCGCCAGCCAGGTGGAGCTGGCCGTTGATGGCATGACCTGCGCCTCTTGCGTGGCACGGGTTGAAAAAGCCATTGCCGCCGTACCGGGCGTAACCCTGGCCAATGTAAACCTGGCAACAGAAAGGGCTTCCGTCAATGGCCAGGCCAGTATCAACACCCTGATCGCCGCCATTAAAAAAGCCGGCTACGATGCACGGGAAATAGACACCAGTGCCCAGGCCAGCGATGAAGAAAGCCAGAAAAAAGATGCCGAGCGTACCCTGCTTATGCGCGACCTGATTGTTGCCACCGTACTGGCCCTGCCCGTGTTCATTCTGGAAATGGGCTCACACATGATTCCCGGCATGCATGAATGGGTTGACCGTAACATTGGCATGCAAACCAGCTGGGTGCTGCAATTCATCCTGACCGCACTGGTACTGCTTATTCCTGGCCGCCGCTTCTACCAGAAAGGCATCCCCGCCCTGTTCCGCCTGGCACCGGACATGAATTCACTGGTTGCCGTTGGTACACTGGCGGCTTTCAGCTATTCGGTAGTGGCCACTTTCGCTCCCGGCCTTTTACCCGAAGGCACGGTGAATGTTTATTATGAAGCTGCTGCCGTTATTGTGGCCCTTATTCTATTGGGTCGTTCCCTTGAAGCCCGCGCCAAGGGCCGGACCTCGGAAGCGATCAAACGCCTGGTAAAACTGCAGGCCAAGGTTGCCCACGTTAAGCGTGATGGCGTTGTTACAGACATCCCGATTAATGAACTCGCACTGGGCGACATGATAGAAGTACGTCCCGGTGAACGCATTCCGGTTGATGGCGAAGTGACTGAAGGCCGCAGTTTTGTAGACGAATCCATGATTACCGGCGAACCCATTCCGGTAGAAAAAACGATCGGCAGCGCTGTGGTGGGCGGCACCATCAACCAGAAAGGCGCTTTCACCCTGCGGGCCACGGCAGTGGGCAGCCAAACCATGCTGGCACAAATCATCCGTTTGGTGGAACAGGCACAAAGCTCCAAACTGCCCATCCAGGCCGTGGTGGATAAAGTCACCATGTGGTTCGTGCCTGCCGTGATGATGGCCGCCCTGTTAACCTTTCTGATCTGGCTGGCTTTTGGCCCCTCACCTGCCCTGACCTTTGCCCTGGTGAATGCCGTTGCCGTTTTGATTATTGCCTGCCCCTGCGCCATGGGCCTGGCGACCCCCACTTCCATTATGGTGGGAACCGGCCGTGGCGCTGAAATTGGCGTATTGTTTCGCAAAGGCGAAGCCCTGCAACTGCTGAAAGACACCAAGGTTGTGGCGGTTGACAAAACCGGCACCCTG
>JAAYHN010000271.1 GCA_012735395.1 Alcaligenaceae bacterium
GGACTCTGGCATTCCTATTGTATCTACCCTGAATGGCGCTGTGGGTGGTGCGGGTATCGGCTTAGCCCTGCTGGCTGATTTTGTACTGGCAGCAGAGTCGATGAAATTGCGTTGTGGCTATACGGCGATTGGATTATCACCCGATGCAGGCAGTTCCTGGTTATTGGCCAATCGTATCGGTGCATGTAAAGCCAAACAATTGTTTATGTCCAATGCAGCCCTGGATGCCCAAATGTGTTTACGTCTGGGCATCGTTGATGAAGTGTACCCGGATGCTGAATTAATGACGCAAACATATGCCTTGCTCAAGATGCTACAAAGCGGTCCCGCAAAAGCAATCTCAAGGGTAAAGCGCTTACTCGATCACACGTTTACCCAAAGAACATTGGAAAACCATTTGGCACTGGAACGCCGCTTCATTGCTGAAAGCGCAAGTGAAGCGGATGTCCAGGAAGGTATTCTTGCGTTTACACAAAAACGCAAAGCGACTTTTTCCTAATCGTTGGTTGTGGCTTGGCGTTGCGCAGGATTAAAACGCAATAAACGCAAGGCATTCAGCGTAACCAATGCAGTCGCCCCCGTGTCAGCCAGCACGGCCATCCATAAGCCGGTAACGCCCAATACGGTTGTAAGTAAAAACAACCCTTTCAAACCCAGCGCAAACACAACATTCTGTTTAATGTTTGCCATGGTGGCACGTGACAGTGCCACCAAATGGGCAACGTCGGTGACCCTGCTTTTTAACAATGCGGCATCTGCCGTTTCCATGGCAACATCGGTGCCACCGCCCATGGCAATACCCACGTCTGCGGTTGCCAGTGCCGGTGCATCATTAATGCCATCGCCCACCATGGCAACCATACCCTGCCCCTTCATTTTATTAATCAGGCCAAGCTTGTCTTCCGGCAACAGTTCGGCTTCCCAATCCACTCCCAAATTTGTCGCAATGGCTTTGGCCGTATGGCGGTTATCACCCGTTAGCATGACCGGACGGACACCCATTGCTTTTAATTGAACCAAACCTTCCTGCGCATCTTTTCTGGCTTCATCACGCAAGGCTATCAAGCCCAACGCCCTGCCAGTTTGAGCATCAAGCAAAACAGAAACGGTTTTGCCACTGTTTTGCAAGGCTTCAATCTGCACCTTCTGTTCTGGCAAAAATGGGCTTATGCTTTCTGCGTAAACCGGTGAGCCGATACTTAAATCACGCCCAGCCACCTTGGCATGTACTGCCTTGCCAGCCGTTGCCGATGCCTGTGAGGCTGGTGGAATAACAACACCCGCAGATTCGGCATGCTGCACAATGGCTTTGGCCAAAGGGTGGCTGGAGCCGAACTCAACCGCTGCCGCCATCGCCAGTATGTCCTGCTCATTTTCTGGGGCAAACGCAACGATATCAGTTACCTGGGGTTTGCCTTCAGTGAGCGTACCGGTTTTATCAAAGGCAATCACATTGACTTTACCAATGGCTTCCAGTGCACCGCCCCCCTTAACCAGCAACCCCCGCCGTGTTCCCACCGCCAAGCCCGAAGCAATGGCGGCCGGAGTGGAAAGTACCAGCGCACAAGGGCAGGCAATCAGCAGCAGGGCCAGGCCCCGATACACCCACGTATCCCAATCCTGCCCCATTACCAGGGGTGGCACCAGCATGACCAGGGCGGCGATCAACATAACGGCAGGCGTGTAATAACGGCTGAAGTTTTCTATAAAACGGGCAACAGGCGCCTTGGATGCCTGAGCCTGCTCAACCAGCTGGATAATACGTGAAATGGTATTGTCTTCCGCTTTTTTTTCTACTTTTACCTGCAACACACCATCTATGTTAATGGAACCCGCAAAAACCCGGTCACCGCCTGTTTTTGCCACAGGCACAGACTCTCCGGTAATGGGAGACTCATCAAGGCTTGAAGCGCCTTCCACAATCAGGCCATCGGCAGGCACCTGATCGCCCGGCTTGACCAGCACCCTATCATTAATACGCAAAGCACTTACCGGAACCTGTTTCTGCCCATGCCCATGTTTATGTTCATGCGTATGAGTATGACTATGGCTGTGACTATGGGCATGCCCCGAGCAACCATCCAGCAACACGGTTGCTGTTTTTGGAACCAATGAAAGCAGCGTTTTAATACCACTACGGGCACGCCCTGCCGCCACACTTTCAAGCAGCTCCCCCAAAGAAAACAGAACCACAACAGCCGCTGCCTCTGCCGCCTCACCAATAAACAATGCACCCAGCGCGGCTACCGACATTAAGGTTTCAATGGAAAAAGGCGTACCCGCGATTGCCAGCGCAACCGCTTGACGCGCAAACGGAAAAACACCAAGCAGCACGGTTACCACCCAGACCCAATGCCCATATTGCGGCAGGAACATGCTAATAAGATACGCCACGCACATTAAAATACCCAGGCCAATAAACAACTTGCCTTTTTTATGCTGCCACCAATGCCGAGCCGGCATTAATACTGACTCAGCTGACCCGCCCTGCGCAGAAGCTACCTGCTTTGCACTGGAAACAACGGTAAAACCCAGCGTACCAATGGTTTTTTCAATATCACCGGCATTGGTTGGCGCATCGGCATCCAGCCTGAACGCCAGTTTTTCTGTTGCATAATTAAGCTGGACCTCAGAAACACCCGGTATACGCTGCAAGGCCATTTCAATTTTGGCAACACAACTGGCGCAGTCCATGCCTTCTATCTGCATCACATGACTGGTGCTTGTGCCATCCTGCAACATGGACTCTGTATGAGTTCGCATAAATTTCTCCTGTCTATAACAACATTAGAAACCCTGTAGCAACTTCAGAGTCAAGCTTACAAGCTGTTTATCTTTTTTTTTGAACTCAAGCAATACAAAAGTCTATAATTACTATAATGTTTCAATCAGGAAAAGGGGTTTACCATGCCCATCAAAATAGGTGAACTTGCCAAATTAACCGAAGCCACCGTAGAAACCATTCGCTATTATGAGAAGGAAGGCCTGCTGCCCGAGCCCATGCGCAGCAGTGGCAACTATCGCTTATATGGTGAAAAACACATGGAACGCCTGAAGTTCATCAGGCATTGCCGCTCTCTGGATATGACACTGGAGGAAATCCGCACATTACTGCAACTGCGCGATACCCCCAGTGAAAGCTGCTGTGACGTCAATGCCTTGCTGGATGAACACATCCTTGCCGTGGAAACCCGCGTTAAAGAGCTAAGCCTGTTAAAACAGCATTTGATAGAACTGCGCCAGCAATGTACCGTCACCGCAACAACCGATTCATGCGGAATTTTACGTGCCCTTAGTGATAAGGTGGCGCATAGCCATTAAGCACACCAGGGCCAGGGCCGAGACATGCCCGGCCGGCACTTATTTTCTTAAAATGATATACCCCGTAATGCCGGCAGCCAATACCGCTGCGCACATAAGGAAGATGGAGGCGAACATGTCCAGACCGGCAATGGGCCAAATGGAATGCGCCTGACCTGACAAAAATTGCATGAACGAAATACCCATAAAGAACGAGGTATTACCCAAGGCCATGGCACGGCCATGCATCTCTTTAGGGTAAATATCCCGGACATCGGATATTTGCCAGACACTGCAACTGTTCATGATGGCAATCACGACCGCACAGCTTATCATGACCCACAGGGAATGCGTTAATGCCAGCGTAATAAAACCCAACACCATGACCCAGGGCACCATACACAAATAGCGGTAACGGTTCCCGCTGCCCGGATCCAGTTTCCCGAACAGGCTCGGGCTAAACAGGGAAATAATGGACAGCGCCAATGCAAAATTGCCCACAAACAGCAAGTCCTGGTTAAACCGCTCTACCAGCAAAGGCCCCAGCCACAAACCACGCAAAGTAAGAAAAGCCGCATAGGAAACGAACAGCAGGGACATGATTCCCCAGGTCTGTTTCATTTTTATCAGTTCTTTATAACCGGACAGGGCCTGCACCATGCGCTGCAGTTTCTGCTTCAGGCTTAAAGAGGGGTCGGGATCTTCATCGACATGGCGTACATTGAAATAAATAAGCAACCACGACAATACGCTGCCGGCTACCAGAAGATAAAAACAATTGCGCCACCCCAGCCATTCACTTAGCATGGCCAGCGGTGTGGAAGTAAAAATAAGGCCAAGGCTGCCCATTCCCAACGCCAGCCCATACATGGTGGCAAACGCCTGGGCCGAAAAATGCCGTGAAATAAGCACAATACAAACCAGAAACCCGGGCGCACAGCCCAAGCCAAGCAGAATCTGCCCCCAAAACAGCATTTCCGGTGACGTGGCCATGGCTGACACCACCCCCCCCACTATGGTTAAAGGGGAAAAAGCAAGAATGGTTTTCCTGATACCGAAACAGTCTATGCAAAGCCCAACCAGAAGTTGCATGCTGCCAAATGCAATATGAAACGAACCGACAATACTGCCCAGTGCCTTGCCATCCAGGTGAAACTCTTCTCTTAAGGGAACAGAAAGCACACCGCCTACTGTTCGATAAGCCTGACTTAATATAAAACCGGTCAATAAACAGACCAGCATCCATCTTAACTGTTTTAAAGAAAGCGTTTGCATTGTTAATCGTTATTTATTTGTATACGTTTTACACACTACCGCATTACATTAACAGGAATCCCTATATGAATATATCAATATTCAGGCAATTAACCGATACCCTCCCTCAAGCCTGCCTTCATGTTGCAAAAACAAAACAAAAAAAATATAAATCGCCTTAAAAATACATTTTTTCCTGTTTTTTTCTATTCTTCTTATAAATTCATTGCCAACTCTTTAAAATTTAGTCATAATAGCTTTCTTTAAAGATGCGCCCGTAGCTCAGTTGGATTAGAGTACTTGGCTACGAACCAAGGGGTCGTGGGTTCAA
>JAAYHN010000272.1 GCA_012735395.1 Alcaligenaceae bacterium
AGGTATCTCTGTTTCTGGGCAAGGGAACCATGGCGCAATACCGTGCCCATGTTATACATTTGTCCGTGGCAGGCACCTGAATTGCCCCCGTTGCGGTTGATTTCCTCCATAATAACGGAGGCCTCGGTCAAACTCAGGCCCGAACCACCGTATTCCTGGGGAATTAATGCAGCCAGCCAGCCCGCCTCGGTCAGGGCATTGACGAATTCTTCAGGGTAAGCGCGTTCTTCATCTACTTTCCTGAAGTATTCAGCAGGGAATTGTGAACATAAGTCACGGATGGCATCGCGAATATCCTGATAAGCATCGGCTTGGTGTTGCATATTAAACCTTTCCTAAATAAAACGGGTATGAAATTAAATTTTTGCAATGATGTAAATGTGCCTGAATTCGGCTGGTTTGACTATTGGTGTTTAATTAAGTAAGGCTTTGCAATAAATTAAGAGGAGCCAAAATGGCAATGCATTTTGACCTGACAGATATGCAATTAATGGTCAATGTCAGTGAGGTGAAGAGCCTGACCAAAGGCGCGGAACGTTCTTTTCTATCATTGCCGGCAGCCAGCAACCGGATCAAGAACCTGGAGAATAACCTGGGTACGCCTTTATTGTACCGGAACAGCCAGGGGGTAACCCTAACCCCGTCTGGCGAGGCCTTTGTGCGCCATGCCCATATCGTGATGCGCCAGCTTGAGCATTTGCGGGGCGATATCAGTGAGTTTGCCCAAGGCATCAAGGGCAAGGTCAGGGTGTATGCCAATACCACCGCCATGAATGAGTTCATGCCTTCTATCCTGGGCAAGTATCTGGCCCGTCACCCCGACGTTACGATTGAGTTGCGCGAGCGTTTAAGTTACCGGATCGTGCAGGCGGTTGCCGAGGGTCTGGCCGATGTGGGGGTGGTTGCGGGTGTGGAACCCTCCGAAAATACGGTGGCTGACGGTTTGAGTTTCATTCCCTATCGGGCCGATAACCTGGTATTGGTTACCCATGAAAACCATCCGCTGGCAACATCCGATCAAATCGCGTTTGCCGATACCCTGTCCTATGACTATGTCGGCTTGTCCGAGTGGAGCGCGATTCATGCGTTTTTGCGGCAGGCGGCCGATGTATTGGGGGCGCCGCTTAAGTTCAGGGTAGAGGTGGGCGGTTTTGAAGCGGTGTGTCGTATGGTGGCGGCCCAGGTGGGTATTGGCGTGATTCCGGAAACAGCGGCCTTGCGCTATACCACGACCATGCCCGTGAAAATGATCAAGCTAACTGATGCCTGGGCGTTCCGTCAGTTGCATGTCTGCGTAAGGAATCCCGAAAAACTGCCTCCTTTTGCGCAGGATCTGGTTCTGCTCATGCAAGAAGACGGAGAACAGGGAAACAAGGGCTAATAGGGTACATCAAGTAAGGTTCAGGAAAAACAGGGTTATGGCTTGGCCTTATCTTTCTGAAAACCCCCCTTTTCAGTTTTAAGAATTCACATTTTTCCCATTCTGGGGCATCCTACATAGTTACGGTTATTTTAAAAAGTAAATGTGAGACCCAAATGAGTAATGAACAGAATGATGTGAATTTGAATGACTGGCTGGGCCGTCAGGAAACCTATAGCGAATTTATTAGCCCGGCCCATGTAAAAAAGATTGCGCTCAGCCTGAATACACCGGTGCCTGAAAATGGCCAGCCATTGCCACATTTGTGGCAGTGGGCATTGTTCGTTGATCCATTGCCATTAAATGAATTGGGTACCGACGGTCACCCGCAGCGGGGTGGTTTTCTGCCGCCTGCCGATAACCGTAACCGCATGTGGGCGGGTGGCCGGGTGCAGTTTATCAAGCCTTTGCTGGTTGGCCAGGACGCCAGCCGCACTTCCACCATTACCGCCATCAAGGAAAAAAGCGGCTCAACTGGAAAGTTGCTGTTTGTGACGGTTAAGCACGATTACACGCAAAACAATGAGCTGTGTATTTCCGAAGAACAGGATATTGTTTATCGCGAGCCCAGCCCGCCGAAACTGTCAGGCACACCTGAGGCCGAAGCAGCCCAGTGGTCCACCGAGGTGGTACCCAGCAGCACCATGCTGTTCAGGTATTCTGCCGTTACATTCAACGGTCATCGCATTCATTATGACTACCCCTATGTCACCGAGGTGGAAGGTTACCCTGGGCTGGTGGTGCATGGGCCGCTTATTGCGACCTGCGTGTTACGGTCATTTACCGATGCCAACCCTGAAAAAACCGTGCTTGGTTTTTCTTATCGCGGCGCCCGTCCGCTTATCAGCCCAACTCCATTCAAGGCGGAAGGTGTGATTAAAGAAGCGGGTAAGGCGGCAGTCTGGGCCCAGCAGGACGGTACGGTTGCCCAGGTGGGCGAAGTGCTTTTCAAATAATTTCAAAGGAAAATAAAAGATGAGTATTAAACCTCTTGAGGGTATTACGGTTGTCAGTCTTGAGCATGCGATCGCGGCTCCATTTTGTACCCGTCAGCTGGCAGATCTGGGGGCCCGAGTCATCAAGGTGGAGCGCCCGGGTGTCGGGGATTTTGCCCGTGGTTACGATGAGCGTGTGCGTGGCATGGCTTCCCACTTCGTCTGGACCAACCGTTCCAAGGAAAGCCTGACGCTGGATCTGAAAGATGATTCTGCCAAAGAAGTATTTGAGAAGCTGTTGCCACAGGTGGATGTGCTGGTGCAGAATCTGGCACCGGGTGCCGCAGCCCGTTTGGGCTTGTCATTTGAAGCCTTGCATGAAAAATATCCGCAATTGATTGTGTGTGATATTTCAGGTTACGGTGAGGGTGGCCCTTACGAGAAGAAAAAGGCCTATGACCTGCTGATTCAAAGTGAAAGCGGTTTTGTGTCGGTGACCGGTTCCAAAGATGAAATGGCGAAAGCGGGTTGCTCGATTGCCGATATCGCCGCTGGTATGTATGCCTACACCAATATTCTGTCGGCCTTGCTGTTGCGCGGTAAAACCGGCAAGGGCAGCCGCATTGATGTTTCCATGCTGGAAAGTATGGTCGAGTGGATGAATTTCCCCTTGTACTACACCTTTGAAGGGCAGGAGCCGCCGGTGCGTGCCGGTGCCGCCCATGCGGTTATTTACCCCTATGGCCCGTTCCCGACCGGGGGCGGGCAAACCATCATGCTTGGTTTGCAGAATGAGCGTGAGTGGAAGGTATTTTGTGAGCAGGTGCTGAAAACCCCGGAACTGGCCAATGATGAACGGTTTGCCAATAATACGCAGCGTACGGCGAACCGTGCGGCGCTGGAGCAGATTATTGTGCAG
>JAAYHN010000273.1 GCA_012735395.1 Alcaligenaceae bacterium
CAGCGCTTTCACCACCCCCAGAACGGCGGCCACAATACCAAATGCGGGCAAGCCGTCACCAACCGCCCTCAAGCCTTTATGCGGCATGCTCAATTCACTGCGGCAGGTTTCAATTTCTTCATCCATGAGCTGCTCCAGCTCAAAGGCACTCATATTGCTGGTAATAATCATGCGAAAATAGTCGCAGATAAAATTCAGGATGATTTTATCTGCCAGTACCATTGGATATTGGGCAAAAATATCACTGGATTCCGGCTCTTCGATATGCGACTCGATTGCATTTTTGCCTTCACTTTTGGATTTTCTCATTAAGACAAACAGGCAGGACAGGATTTCCAGATACAGGGCTTTGTCATATTTGCTTTTTTTCATTAATTGCAGAATATCCTGCAACAACAGTTTAATTGCATTCAGACTGTTTGCCGCAATATAGGCCCCCAGGGCGGCACCACCAATCAAGACCAGTTCAAGTGGCTGGAAGAGCGCGGACAGATGCCCTCCCATACCCACATAGGCGCCAAACACACTAAGCAGAACGACAACATAACCAATTACAACTAACACGATAGCCCCTAAACAGAGCCCCTTAAGGCAAAGAAAATCAAAATGGCAGTTTAACGGGAGTCTTGTTGACACATAGGGAGGAATAACCCAGTAAAACCCCCCTAGTTCATTTTTTAACTGAATTACCCCTGCATATTATTCAGCACGCCAATTGATTGTTTCAGCTCCAGGGCCTCACGAGCCAACTCGCTGGCTGTTTGCGACAAGTTCTGCACCATGGCGGAATTCTGGTGTACCGCATGATCCATCTGGTTAACAGCCAGGTTGATTTGCTGCAAACCACTGGACTGCTCGATTGACGCCGTTGAAATTTCAGCCATGATATTAACCATATTCTGGACTGAATCCATGACATCTTTCATCACACTGCCCGCCTCTTCCGCCAGGCGCGAGCTTTGCGTGACATCTTCCACCGAGGCCTGTACCAGCAACTTGATTTCTTTGGCTGCCTCAGAGCTTTTTTGTGACAGGTTGCGCACCTCGGCGGCAACCACGCCAAAACCGCGTCCGGCATCACCGGCACGGGCCGATTCAACGCTGGCATTAATAGCCAGCAAGTTGGTCTGGAACGCAATATCTTCAATAATTTTGACAATGCTTTCAATTTTGCGTGAACTGTCATTCATTTCAGACATTGAACGAACCACCTGGTCTACTTTCTGGCTACCATTTTCAGCCACCTGTAAGCCATTACCCGCAATCGTATTGGCAGAGCGGGCATTGTCTGCGTTCTGTTTAACCGTCACCGTGAGCTCTTCAAGACTGGCGGCCGTTTCCTGTAAGGAAGCCGCCTGGTCTTCGGTTTGCATGGACAGGGTACGACTGTTTTTTTGCAGGCTACTGACAATTTCAGAGTTGGCATCTGCACCGGACATGACTTCCGCACTGATTCCAATCAGGGCTTTACGCATCATGTCCAGATAGAAATACAGCTCACCCATTTCATTATCAAGCTCGGTATCAACATTGATGCTTAGATTGCCTGCGGAAATCTGGCGAATGATGTCGGCCGCCCCATTAATGGGTGCGGTTATATCTTTAGCCAGCTTGCGTATATATAAGGCAATCAGCAACGCCCACACCGCCATTAATGCCAGCAGGCCGGGTGCCCCGCCGGGCATTTGCGTACCACTTAAGGCCAGCCAGGTTGGCAGTGCCAGGCCAGCGACAGCCAACACACCCAGGCGCATCAAACCAGGCACAAAGCCTTTGCGCAAAATGCGTGTTGCGTCAGCCATCCTCTTTTTCATGCCAACCGGCTTTTTCTGACCCTGGCTAATGGTGTAAGGAATACGCTCACCATTATTGATTTGACGATAAAAAGCGTCAGCCTTGGCAATCTCTTCAGGCTCTGCCTTGATCCGGACCGAAGCATAACCGGTCACTTCGTTATTTTGGAAAATGGGCGTTACATTGGCCAAAACCCAGTAAAAACCACCGTCCTTACGCCTGTTTTTAACCAGCCCACTCCAGGGCTTTTTAGCCTGTATGGTGTCCCACAAATCTTTAAATGCCAGCTCCGGCATATCCGGGTGACGAATGACGTTATGCGGTTTGCCAATCAGTTCTTCACGTTCAAACCCGCTGATTTCAACAAAAGCCGGGTTACAGTAGGTCATGCGACCTTTGAGGTCGGTTTTTGAAATCAGGTACTGGTCATCTTTAACCAGCGTTTCTATGTCGTTAACAGGCAAGTTTTTACGCATAATTCAAGGCTTATCCAATTCTGACCAATTATTTTAAAAATATTTTTATCTACAATCTTTATTAGCAAATTAACGGCCTGTTTTCCGGATTCTTTAATTTCAAATACAGGCATCCAGGCAACGGCCATTTCAACAACACAAGCAAACACCGGATTTACTAAAACTTTCCGAAATAGCCTTCTTGCTTGTTAAGCATGCCCACAATACGCGCAGGCGGCTTGCACATAACACAGACAAAGTCTGTTTCCAGCTCGTGCTTATGCGTTACAAATGAAACGCTGCAAATATTGCAGGCAGACATTTGCATTTGCCCACTGTTAAAAAAACGCACCAGCATCCAGGCCCGGGTAAAACCCAGAACCGGCTCTTTACCGCCACTTTCCCATGTCCGCTGCACTTCATCATGCTCAAGATACAAAGTATAGGCATCAATAATTGCCTGGATGCCCTGTGTTTCGGTATGCGTTACCAGATTCTGGTAAATGCTGTAAAAAAGCGTGGAATGAATGTTCTGGTGAAACGACATAAACCAGTCGGTCGAATATGGCAACATTCCTTTAGGCGGCGAGCAGTGATGAATTTCATGGTAAAGCCTTGAAAGCCTGTCACTGCTTAAACCGGTTTCAGCCTCAAGCACCTGCAAACGGGCACCCAGTTGAATCAACTGGCTTGCCAGGGCAATATCCATGCCATCCTGCAAAACACTTTTCGGCTTTGCTTTCGGTTTGGGTTTGGGTTTAGCCGCAGACTTGGGTTTAACAACAGGTTTAATGTCACTCATATACTTCTTGAATTTGCTGATTAGGCTTTTGCTGGGCCAGCATCACGGAGGCCTGCACCTGTTTGAGTGTGCCATTCATACCGTCTTTGGTTAACGCTGTCAGTAAGGCGACATCATTCAGTCGGAAGCCACAAATCAATGAATTTGAAGAACTCAATGACAGCACCTGAGAAGTGCTCAGATTCATCAACAGTGAAGCCACCTCTTTATCCAGACCCAGGCGGTACATGCCTTTGGAAAGATCTTCCCTAAGCATACGCTGCGCCAGTAAAAGATATGATAGGTTAACTTCCCTTATTTCATTGATAAGATTATTTTCCGAAACAAAAGGAGAAACACTGTTACTCATAATGCTAAATCACTTTTCTTTGGTTATTAGGGAACCGTTTTTACCAATGGCTTGATATAAAACGGTTCGTATTGATGTGCAAAAAGCAGCGTTTGAATACGCAAAAAAAAGCTTCTTACGGTTATACAATCAGCCAGTTTGGTAAACGATCCGGATACCCCGATAACAAACCATTGACGTTAACAATGTTTGAGTATCGGGGCCTTAAACTTTTTAGAAAAACAAGTCCTGCCGTACTTGTAAATTAACTAAAATTAACACTTGAGATTTAAGAAGGTAATTTTCCCTGAAAAAATATTATTCCTGAAGAAATTTTTTATTGATAAAATCAATCAACTTATTTACGTATGTTGATTATGCCTAAACAAAAATGTAAAAACAAGTTAACTTCCAAACAAAAAAAACAGCTAATCCTTTTCCATAAAAATGAAATATTTTGATTTTTTTAATATAAATTTTTATTTTACAAGATAAAAAATAATTATCATTATCAGTAAAACGCTTAATTTATAAGCCATTCCAAAAGAAAATAAATTAAATCAAAATTAATATTGCTATTATAAAAATCCAATGAAATCAAAAAAACCAAAAACTTTAAACCTTGATCAATATCAATTTTTTTCTTAATATACTCTCAATGTTGTAAAAAAACAAACAAAATGTAAACAAAGTAATTATTGACAATAATTTAACATCGTTAAGATTCAGCTGAAAGTTAAAAAATCACATCAGACAAGCTACCATTCCCCAGCGGAATGCCTGTTACAAAAAAGAAAAATAATAAGCCATTTTTGCTTTTATCCATTTACCCCAAAAACTGCCCCTCTCTCCCCTATCAAGAACCGGCTCCCTGTTTAAATTGCCTATTAAATCCCAATAAAAATAGGCATTTATACTAAGCCAATTAATCTTGACAATGAATAATAGAGTGCGTATAAATTTGTTTGAAGTCGTAGTCTGTAGCACACAACAAGCAATATTAATTATCACAAGTTGTATACGCCACACAGGAGACACACCATGGCAAACCAAAGATCTGCAAAGAAACAGCCGGGCCAGCAATCACCAATAGATTCACGCCGTAAATTCCTTGGCGGAGCGGCAGCCGGTACAGCCGCTGCCGTTGGGATGGGTTTTCCCGCCATTGTCAGCGCCCAAACCCCCATCAGTTTCCGCTTCCAGAGCACCTGGCCAACGGTGGATATTTTTCACGAGTTTGCGCTTGATTTTGCCAAAAAAGTCAATGACATGACCGGAGGTGAGCTAAAAATTGAAGTTCTTCCTGCAGGGGCGGTTGTGCCTGCTTTCGCCTTATTGGATGCTGTTTCCAAAGGCACGCTTGATGGTGGCCATGGGGTTCTGGGCTACAGCTACGGCAAACAGAATGCCCTCGCCCTTTTTTCTTCCGGCCCCGCCTATGGCATGGATGCCAATATGCTGCTTGCCTGGTTTAAATATGGTGGCGGCAAAGAGTTACTGGTTAAACTTTACGATTCTATTGGCGGCAATGTGGTGTCTTTCCTGAGTGGCCCAATGCCAACCCAGCCATTTGGCTGGTTTAAAAAACCCATAGCTAAAGCCGAAGACCTGAAAGGGCTGAAATTCCGTACCAACGGTCTGGCGATTGACCTGTTCACCGCCATGGGTGCGGCCGTTAATGCCCTGCCAGGCGGTGAAATTGTACCCGCCCTTGACCGTGGCCTGCTGGATGGGGCTGAATTTAACAACGCTTCTTCCGACCGCCTGCTTGGTTTCCCTGATGTTTCCAAAGTATGTATGCTGCAAAGCTTCCATCAATCTTCCGAAACCTTTGAAATCACCTTCAATAAAGACAAATACAATACCTTGCCAGACAAAATGAAGGCCATTATTGAAAATGCCGTTGAAGCCGCCTCGGCCGATATGTCATGGAAAGCCATTGACCGCTATTCACAAGACTATGTCAAACTGAAAACCGAAGACAACGTCAAATTCTATAAAACCCCCGACACCATCCTGCAACAGCAATTAACCACCTGGGACGACATTGTTGCCAAAAAAGCGGAAAGTAACCCGCTTTTCAAGGAAATTGAACAATCCCAGCGGGCTTTTGCTGAGCGGGCATTGACATGGGATATGGACACCAACAATAACCGCCGCATGGCATACAACCATTATTTCGCCAGGCCCGCTGCCAAAAAATCATAACGCTACGGCACACGCAAGCCACTGACAGGCTTGCCTTACTTTACCTTCCTGTCACTTCCTTTCTTACCCGAAACGGAAGTGACATCCTTGGATCAATACTGCCAGGCGACTCTTTATGCGAAAAATATTGCGCTTTATTGATAAATTCAACACACTGATTGGCCAAATATTCAGTTGGTGTGCGCTCATACTCACTCTTTTTGTTACCTACGAAGTGTTTTCCCGTTACGCACTGCATCAACCCCATGCCTGGGCTTTTGATGCCATGAACATGCTTTATGGTGCACTTTTCATGATGGCCGGCGCTTACACCCTGGGCAAAAACGGTCATGTACGCGGTGATGTACTTTATGGCTTTTTTCCGGTTCGCCTGCAGGCCAGCCTGGATCTTGTTCTTTATTTCCTTTTTTTCTTTCCGGGCATTATTGCCCTGGTTTGGGCAGGCTATAACTACGCGTCCGAATCATGGGTGATTAATGAACACTCTACCATTACTGCCGATGGCCCCCCTATTTACCCTTTCAAAGCCATCATTCCCATTGCCGGTTTTGCCTTGCTTTTACAGGGTTTTGTGGAAGTGGTCAGGTGCATCATCTGCCTGAAAAACGGTGAATGGCCGTCACGAGACATTGACGTTGAAGAAGTTGATGTCGACAAGCTGAAAGACATGGTTCACGTTTCAAGCAAAGACATTATTGAAGCAGATGCCTATATCACAGAAAAAAACAGGAATTAAGCATGAAAAAAGAAGCCTGGTTCGGACTCTCTATATTATTCGGCATTATTACTACCCTGGTTATTTTTATGCCTGCCCCCGCAGACATTACTAACGGCCACATGGGTTTGCTAATGCTTGCCCTCATTGTGGTCGCCATCATGCTGGGGTTTCCCACCGCCTTTACCTTAATGGGTATGGGGGTCGGTTTTACTTTATATGCATACAAAAACATGGGAACACAACTGGCCATAGAACAAACGCTGGATTTGATGGTTTTACGGACCTATGCCGTCATGACTAACGACGTCCTGATTGCGGTTCCCCTGTTTATTTTCATGGGCTACCTGGTGGAACGGGCCAACCTGATAGAAAAACTCTTTAAAAGTTTGCACCTGGTCATGGCCAGGGTTCCGGGTTCGCTGGCGGTTGCCACCATTATTACCTGCGCTGTTTTTGCAACGGCAACAGGTATTGTTGGCGCCGTGGTCACCCTGATGGGCCTGCTAGCCTTCCCCGCCATGCTCAAGTCGGGTTATGACATCAAGCTTTCTGCCGGTGCCATCACGGCAGGCGGTTGTCTGGGTATTATGATCCCCCCTTCCGTACTGTTAATTGTATATGGTGCCGTAGCAGGCGTGTCGGTTGTAAAACTGTATGCCGCAGCCTTCTTCCCGGGTATTATGCTGGCCGTGCTTTATGTGATTTACGTCATTCTGATGGCAAAACTCAAGCCCAGTCTGGCCCCCCCTTTATCCGAGGAAGAAAGACGTGTCACCTTGCCCGAGTTTGCCGAAAACATAAAAAACAGTATCAGCAACAAAGCCTTGCCCGGTTTACTGAATGCCTTAAAAGGAAAACGCAATGTCAATGTACCCGCACAAACATTGCTGAAGCAGCTCTTTATTACATTATTACCTGCCATTCTCTTCTTTGGCAGCATGGGTATCGCCTATAAGTCAGTCACCGCTCCAGTTCCGGTAGAGTACAGTGGCTTACAGGAAATGGGGTTTAACTCTTTCGACTCCTCTTCCGGTTCTTTTAGTGGCGGCCTGCAGGAACCCGAAGGCAGCGGGCTGGCTGAACCCCCTGGGTCATTAAGCGAACCACCCGGTGCGGAATCGCTTACAACAGCACAGGAAGAAGCAAGTGCAATCCAGAATGACAGCCAAACCGCAGAAGCTGACAAGGCCGAGCGTACACCTGCCCCCATGACTTTCTGGATAATTTTTATTACCGGCCTGATTTTATTGGGTATTTTTTATACTTACTTTACATTTGCCAGGCTTGAAATTTTTAAAATGCTGCTGGCTTCATTCTTTCCATTGGCCATCATGATATTGGCCGTGCTTGGCAGTATTGTTTTCGGTTTTGCCACGCCGTCGGAAGCGGCTGCAATGGGGGCATTTGGCGGGCTATTACTGGCAATAGCCTATCGACGCCTGAACATGGCCATGCTGAAAGAATCGGTATTCCTGACCGCCAAAACCAGTGCCATAGTTTGCTGGCTGTTTGTGGGTTCCAGCATATTTTCTGCCGCCTTTGCCCTGCTGGGCGGCCAGGAAATTATTAATGACTGGGTTTTGTCCATGGACCTGACACCAGTCGAGTTCATGATTCTGGCACAGATTGTAATTTTCCTGCTGGGCTGGCCACTTGAATGGACTGAAATCATTGTGATTTTCATGCCTATTTTCCTGCCCTTGCTGGCTCACTATAATATCGACCCGCTGTTTTTTGGCATTCTGGTGGCCCTGAACCTGCAAACGGCTTTCCTATCGCCCCCTGTTGCCATGTCGGCCTTCTATTTGAAAGGTGTCGCGCCCCCTCATGTGACACTCAACCAGATCTTCCTGGGCATGCTTCCTTTTATGGGAATCCAGATATTTGCCCTGATCCTGCTATACCTGTTCCCCATGATTGGTTTGTGGCTACCCAAGGTTTTATATTAAAAACAATAAAACCTGACACCTTGAAACGGGAATACCGCCAATAGCGGTATTCCCGTTTCAATTGAACCCGAAGAAAATCACAAGATGGCGTTAATTATCATTTTCATCTATGCAATAAAGCAAAATTGCGTTATACCTGACATTTCTTTAAACCAGAAAAATTCATCATGAATAACAGCCCCCAACCACCAGGCGATACTTCTGCCGAAAACCGCCGCCCTATTGCCAGCCGGCAAAACCGTCTGGTTATTGCCTTTGTATCTTTCCTTGCCAAACAATCTTTCCCCACACCCAACCAAATTTCATGCATCAGCATTGTGTTTGCCACATTGGGGGCTGCCGCATTGTTAATCTGGCCCACCACACCTGGCCTGGTTTTATGCGCCATTGGCATACAGCTGCGTCTGCTATGCAATTTACTGGATGGCATGGTGGCCCTTGAAGGCGGTAAAAAAACAGCCACCGGAGAAATATTCAACGAGTTCCCCGACCGTATTGCCGATACCGTATTAATTGTCGCCCTGGGGTATGCCATCCAGATTCCCTGGCTGGGCTGGCTGGGCGCCCTGCTTGCCGCCTTGACGGCCTATATCCGTGTTTTTGGTGGCAGCCTGGGCTTACCGCAAAGTTTTCGTGGCCCCATGGCCAAACAGCACCGCATGGCCGTGTTAACCATTTCCTGCCTGCTGGGTGCCGTTGAAAGCAGTTTGTGGCCTACGCAATATTGCCTGATATTGGCCAGTATTATTATTGCAAGCGGTTCATTAATTACCTGCTATACCCGTAGCAAAGATATTGCCACCGAACTTGAAAAACGCAGGAGCCCGTTATGATCTCCAGCCTGCTATCCCTGGCAACCCGTTTCCTCATTGCTGCCTTGCCACGCTGGCAGGCTAGCCAACCACAAAGCAATCAACGTATTTACTTTGCCAACCATACCAGTCATCTGGACACACTGGCAATATGGTCGTCTTTACCGCCTGAACTGCGTAAAACAACCCGTCCGGTAGCCGCCCGCGACTACTGGGACAAGCCCGGTATCCGCCGCCACATTGCCGTCCAGGGGCTAAATGTCGTATTTATTTCCCGTGACAGAAGCACCAGTGACCCTTTGGCTCCCCTATACGAGGCACTTGAAAAAGGCGATTCGCTGATTATTTTTCCTGAAGGCACCCGGCATTTTTCTCCCTTGCCTGTCGAATTCAAAGCCGGTCTTTATCATCTGTCCCAAAAATTCAGGAACGCTGAACTCATTCCTGTCTATCTTGACAATACCCGTCGCTGCCTGCCAAAAGGCAGCCTGATTCCGGTTCCCCTGGCTTGTACAGTTACCTATGGGGCCGCACTTGAGATCAATGAAAACGAAGACAAGGCCGCCTTCCTGCAAAGAGCCAGGAAGGCCGTTATTGCACTGGCTCCCGATGTCAGCGTTACTGATTAACCCCCACAGGAGCATCTCAATTGGACAGTTTTATTTCCACCGTCATCACACAGGCCCCCATGAAATTCTGGTGGATACTCGCAGGCCTGATTCTGCTACTGGTACTGGCCAGCGGCATTGGCCAGCTGCTGGCCAGAAAAAACAATAATGACGTCATACGCAATCTGAATGACCGGATCAGGGCCTGGTGGATCATGGTGGCTGTTCTGGTCATTTGCTTTATCATAGGGAAAGTGGCTACGCTGGTGCTCTACGCCCTGCTGTCATTTTTTGCCCTGCGTGAATTCATCACCTTAACCCCAACCCGCCAAGGCGACCATTGGGCCCTGTGCATTTGTTTTTACATTGCCATCCCTTTACAGTACTGGCTTATTGGGGCTGACTGGTATGGGCTGTTTGTGATGTGCCTGCCTGTTTACGGTTTCCTGCTCTTGCCCGCTGTAACCGCTTTATCCGGTGATACCGACCGTTTTATTTCACGGGTCGCTAAAATCCAGTGGGGGCTCATGTTAACCGTCTATTGCCTTAGCTACGCACCGGCCTTAATGCTCTTGCCCATCCCCGGCTATGAAGGCCAAAACCTGCTGTTATTAATGTACTTGTTGC
>JAAYHN010000274.1 GCA_012735395.1 Alcaligenaceae bacterium
CATGAACGAAGACCGTCAGGGTTCCCTGCTTGATTTCATCGAAGCCTTTACCAAACGCTTCCCCGGCTGTGTCGACGAATACGAAACCCTGCTTACCGACAACCGCATCTGGAAACAGCGTTTGGTGGGTATTGGTGTGGTAGAACCCGAACGAGCCAAGGCATTGGGCTTTACCGGTGCCATGTTGCGTGGTTCTGGCGTAGAATGGGACTTGCGCAAGAAGCAGCCCTACGAAGTTTATGACCGCCTTGATTTCGATATCCCGGTTGGCGTGAATGGCGATTGCTACGACCGTTATCTGGTTCGTGTGGCGGAAATGCGTGAAAGTAACCGCATTATTGCGCAATGCGTTCACTGGCTGAAAAACAATCCCGGTCCCGTCATCACCAGTAATCATAAAGTTGCGCCACCCAAGCGTGAAAACATGAAGTCAAACATGGAAGAGCTTATCCACCACTTCAAGCTGTTCTCTGAAGGCTTCCAGGTGCCGGCAGGTGAAGTGTATTCTGCGGTAGAGCACCCCAAGGGTGAGTTCGGTATCTATATGGTTTCCGATGGTGCCAACAAGCCTTACCGCTTGAAAATCCGTGCTCCCGGCTTTGTCCACCTGCAGTCCCTCGACGAAATGTCCCGTGGTCATATGCTGGCTGATGCCGTAACCATTATCGGTACACAAGATATCGTGTTCGGTGAAATTGATCGCTAATTACTGGCGAATAACTGGATAGTAAAAATGTTGCTTTCTGAACAGGCTTATACAAAGATTGATAAAGAGCTGGCTAAATATCCTGCTGATCAGCGTCAGTCTGCCATCATGTCTTCTCTTCGCATCGCACAAGAAGAGCTGGGCTGGGTGTCAACCGATGTCATCGCCGAGATCGCCCGCTATATCGGGGTAGAATCCATTGCGGTACAAGAGGTGGCCACCTTCTACAATATGTTCAATACCAAACCCGTTGGCAAATTCAAGGTAACCGTGTGCACGAACCTGCCCTGTGCCCTGCGTGACGGTGTTAAAACGGCTGATTACATCAAACAGAAACTGGGTATCGAGCTGGGTGAAACCACACCCGATGGCGCTATTACCCTCCAGGAAGGAGAGTGTATGGGGGCTTGCGGTGACGCGCCGGTTTTGCTGGTTAATAATCACCATATGTGTGTACGCATGTCACAAGAAAAAATTGATGAAATGCTGGCAGACCTGAAACGGGAGGCACAGGCATGAGTTTTTTAAATAAATACTCACAGGGTTTAATTGCCAATCCGGGTAACGACTTGGCTAACAGCATGGCGCTGCATGGCCGTCATATCAAACCCCAAATCCTTGATGGCATTAACGGCGAAAACTGGCAGCTTCAAGAGTACGTAAAACGTGGTGGCTACGAAGCCCTGCGTAAAATTCTCACAACGGGCATGTCCCAGGAAGACGTTATCGCCGAGGTCAAGGCATCCGGCCTGCGTGGCCGTGGCGGTGCGGGTTTCCCGACCGGTCTGAAATGGAGCTTCATGCCCCGTACGTTCCCGGGCCAGAAATACCTGGTTTGCAACTCCGACGAGGGTGAACCCGGTACTTTCAAAGATCGTGATATTTTACGCTTTAACCCGCATGCGGTTATTGAAGGCATGGCCATTGCCGCTTATGCCATGGGTATCAGTGTAGGTTACAACTACATTCACGGCGAAATTTTTGAAATTTACAACCGTTTTGAAGAGGCCCTTGAACAGGCACGTAAAGCGGGTTTTCTGGGTGATAACATCCTGGGATCAAATTTCAGCTTCCAGCTGCATGCGCATCATGGTTATGGTGCCTATATTTGCGGTGAAGAAACCGCCTTGCTTGAATCCCTGGAAGGCAAGAAAGGCCAGCCACGCTTTAAGCCCCCGTTTCCCGCCAGTTTTGGTTTGTATGGCAAGCCAACCACCATTAACAATACGGAAACGTTTGCCGCAGTACCCTGGATTATCCGCAACAGCGGGCAAGCCTATCTTGAAGTGGGCAAACCCAATAACGGTGGTACCAAACTGTTTTCCATCACCGGCGACATCGAGCGTCCGGGTACGTATGAAATTCCATTAGGCACCCCGTTTTCCACCTTGCTGGAACTGGCAGGTGGCATGCGTAACGGTCGCAAACTGAAAGCGGTTATTCCCGGTGGCTCAAGTGCGCCGGTGTTACCTGCCGACATCATGATGGATACCAC
>JAAYHN010000275.1 GCA_012735395.1 Alcaligenaceae bacterium
ACCGACAGGAACCGGCAAAGCTGCGCATGGCGCGCTGCTGTTGGCCATTGGGCATCAGTTCGAATCGGTAGGCTTGGAGGCGTTGCATGGGTTTAGTATAGTTGAAACAGAAAAGAGTGCAAGCAAACGGTGTCCTTCGGACCCCGTGCTATCCATCCCCACCATGAATGATGGGGCTTTCCTCACTTAATGGTAAATGAACAATATACACGTTCTTTCGCAAATCGGAAACCACTTATCCGGAACAATAGCGTACCCTTATAACAAATAAAGAACTATTTAATTACCTCATAAGCGGGTATTTCACTCCAATACAATATGCCCATTTTCAAAACGTTGGTAAACCTGCTTTTCTGGCAAATACCCTACCGGCTTGATGGGTGATTTTTTTTCTCCTTTAACCGTTTTCAGTATTTTTTTACCTCGGCACGCAGGATCCGCAACCGGCACCGCGCTTAATAAATGCCGGGTATATTGATGCCGTGGATTATGCAAAACATCATTGGTATTACCCATTTCCACAATTTTTCCCTGATTCAGCACGGCAACACGATGGCTGATTTGTTCTACCACGGAAAGGTCATGCGAAATGAACAGGTAGGCAATCCGCTCTTCTTCCTGCAACTCCTGCATCAACTCCAGCACCTGCGCCTGGACAGAAACATCCAGCGCTGACACACACTCATCGGCCACAATCACTTTAGGTTTTGAAGACAAGGCCCGGGCAATGCAAACCCGTTGCCGCTGGCCACCGGAAAACTGGTGCGGATAACGGTCCAGTGCATCCAAAGGAAGGCTCACCCGCGCCAATAAATCCGCTGCAATATCCCTGCGCTCTTTTTTACTATAGTTATGATGAATGGCAAGTGGCTCTGTTATCAGCTCACTGATTGACAGTCGCGGATTGAGGCTGGCATAGGGGTCCTGAAAAACCATCTGGATATTTTTCCGGTAAGGGCGTAATGCCATTTCATTCAGGCCCGACACATCTTTCCTGCCAAAACGAATCGTTCCCTCTGTTGCCTGGACCAGCTTCATGACGCTACGCCCGATGGTGGACTTGCCCGAACCAGACTCTCCCACCAGTCCAAGTGTTTCACCAGGCTTAAGGTGAAAACTGACATTTTCAACCGCATGCACATTGGCCACTTTCTTTTTCAGCATGCCTTTATAAACCGGGAAACGTATGACCAGATTTTCCACTTCCAGTACATTACCCGCACTGCTTAAGTTTTCCTGTTCCTGCTGTCCCGGTTTAATTTTGTATTGATAATGGGGTGAACCACTGCCAAGACGGGGCACCGCATTTAACAATTGTCGGGAATAAGCAGTCACCGGCTTATTGAAAAGCGCTTTGGTTTCCGCTATTTCCACGACTTTACCGGCCTTCATCACGACCACCCTGTCTGCGGTCTGTGCCACCACACCCATATCATGGGTAATAAAGATAACGGCAGTACCGGTTTCCCGCTGCAACTCGGCAATCAGATCCAGTATTTCTGCCTGAATGGTAACATCCAGGGCTGTCGTAGGCTCATCTGCAATCAGCAGTTTGGGCCGGCAGGCAAGAGCCATCGCAATCATGACACGCTGACGCATCCCGCCGGACAACTCGTGCGGATATTGATTGATTCTTTTTTCAGGATCGCTCATATGGACTTTTTCAAGCATTTTCAAAGTTTGCCCGTATGCTTCCGAGCGGGTGCTGTTACGGTGTAAAACAAACACTTCCATTAACTGCTCACCAATGGTGAGGACCGGGTTCAATGAAGTCATTGGTTCCTGAAAGATCATGGAAACATCATCACCACGCACTTTCTGCAATTGCTCAAGACTGGCCCTGGCAAGATCAATCACGGTATTGTCCTTGCAGGTAAACAATATCTGGCCGTTCTCAATCACCCCACCTTCTTTTTCAATCAAACGCATAATGGATAATGCCGTTACCGATTTACCGGAACCGGACTCACCCACAATCGCCAATACTTCACCGGGCATTACATCAAAAGAAACCTGGCTGGTCACATGTTTAATTGACCGACTGCCGGCAAAACCGACAGACAGATTTTTTACTTCAAGCAGCGGGGTAGATTGAGCACTCATGGCTTATTCTCCAATAACTTCAGGATGCCTGACACGGGTTTCCGGCATTTTGTGGAAAGGGGGTAAGGGTGTCATCCAGTTTCTGCATAAATCAGCCGTTTTCAGGCTGGCATGGAAACTGTCATTGCCATGTACTGTCCAGGTAACCCTGTCATTCAGCTCAAGCATGGCATAAGAACCGGCAGGCTCCGGGTAGGTGGTAAAGCTCTCGGTCAAGGATTGCAGTGTAAAGTGTGGCTGGGCACCTACCAGTGTCAGGGTATTCCAGTGCACATGACCGGCAATACAGGCCACTGGTACGGTAGCGGTAGCCAGTACGGCCTTGATGCGGGCAATGGAGCCGGGATAGGTTGCAACAGCGGGATTGCGGTCAAAGTAGTAGTTGCCGGCAACAGAATGTTCGGATAAAGGCACATGACTGAAAATAGCCAAAGGCTTGCTTGCGGTACTAATAGTAGCGGCCAGCCAGATCAAATCGGCCTCGGGCAAAATAAAACCGCCAGGTCGATGGATACGGGAATCGGCACACCATAAAACCAAATCCCAGGCCCCCATATCAATGACACGATGTCCCATAGGCTGCCCAAAAATTATTTCATTTTCCTGCACACTAAGGTTATCCCGGTCATGATTGCCGCAAATATGAAATACGGGTTCATCAATCAATGAAAATACCTGTGCCACTTCTTCTTCAAGACGGAAATCGGTATCGTGATCCACGTCGGAAATACGGTCACCCAAATCAATCACCGCGTCAGGCTTATTGGCTTTAACAAAGCCGGCAAACTGTTCCAGCAGGGGCAAGGCAGACTGACCTTTTTTGGTTACATGATCTTCACCATGATGAATATCCGTTACCAGACAAAGACGAATTGTGCTCATAATTTATTACTTCAAAAGTCGTTAAAAATTCGAAACCTGAAAAATACTTTCAGCAGGGTTGGCAAGGCCGTATTCTGCAACGCCAACCCTGTTCCAGCCATAGCGTCATTACATGACTTACTCGGCGACCTTGATGGAGCCTGCACGGAAATCAAGAACGTAAGGAATGTGCCCGGGTTTGGGTGCCCAATCCACTTTTTTGTTCATGCCCCATGATTCAAAAGGCTGATACAGCACCAAGAACGGAGGATCATTCTTGATAAAGTCCATCAGTTTTGCGTAAGCCGCCTTGCGTTTATCCAGCTCTTTTGAAAAACGGAACTCTTCCCACACCTTGGCATACTCTGCACTTGGTTTGAAACGCCCTTCACTTTCCGCCGGACCGCCTGGTGCCCACATCACGCCGAAAGAACCGAACGGATCGGCAAAGTACAGCGGATTTGACCAGTTACGGGCATTCATGGTCGGGTCACCACCACTCCATTTATCATCCACATTGATTTTGGTTTTTACGCCAATTGCAGCCCACATTTCCTGAATGGCCTGTGCTGCCAGAAAACCATTGGTGTAGTAAGTGGCTGACGTATCAAAACGGATTTCTTCCCCTTTGTAATCCGACTCCGCCAGCAATTTTTTGGCTTCTTTAAGGTTATATTCAAAGGTTTTCAGTTCAGGCATATATAAATCGCCAAACTGGGAGAAAGTATGGGTAGGTGGCACAACGGCTTTACCAAACCAGAGCGCCTCATTCAACAAATCGCGATCAATGGCCAGGTTCAGGGCACGACGCAATTTCGGGTCATCCATTAATGGATTGAGCGTGTTATAGATAACCAGATGAAACAGTGGTGTTACGGTACTGGCCACCTTCAGCTTGCTATCGCCCTCAATAATATCCAGCTGGTCTGGCGGCAAGTTGGTAATCAGATCCACTTCCTGGTTTTTCAGGGCGGTGATGCGGCTGGACATCTCTGCAATTTTAGTCATGACAACCGTATCCAACGGTGCTTGCTCACCCCAGAAACCATCAAATTTTTCCCATACCAAACGTTCACCCGGAATGAATTCGGAAATTTTGTAAGGGCCGGTTCCAACCGGTGCCAGCGCAAAAGCCTCATAGTCGGAATCTTCCGCCACATTGGGGTCACCTGACAGTGCTTTGGTATAAGCGGCCGGAATAATCATCAATTGCTGCATGTTCAGCAATGTTTCCCACAGGGGTTCTTCCTGTTTCACCGTTACGCGAACAGTGTAATCATCCACTTTTTCAACCTTGTCAAAGTTGGCCATGCGGTCTTTGGCACGCACGATATAAGGTGTAAAGGTGGCATTGAATAAGCGGTCATAAGAAAAAACAACGTCATCAGCCGTCATTTCATCACCGTTATGGAATTTGACACCCTTACGCAGTTTCAGCTCCATGACTTTGGGCTCGACCAGCGCCCATGACTCTGCCAGACCGGGAGTAAATTCAGGTTGCGACTTATCATAATTTTTGTCAATAAGGGTATCAAAGCTGTTGTAATAAAACTGCTGTCCCACATTGGAATGATCCCTGCCCGGATCAAGAAAAGGTGGCATATTGGCCGAACCCACTTTTAGGCTGGCCGCATTGGCTGCCGATACACACAGTGCAGAAGCCAGAACAGAAAAAAGAACTTTTTTAACTAGCATGTAAAACTCTCCATCGCATTATGCAACAAGTACAAAAAGGTTTATATCAATTAATTCAAAATTAAAATAACTTGTTTATTTCCCACGCAGGCGGACATCAGTATGATCACGCAACCAATCTCCCAGCATTTGCAAAACAAAAGTCACCATGACAATCAACACCGCAGGCGCAATCACAATCCACGGGGCATTGGGCATGAAATCCCTGCCCATGCCCACCATGGAACCAAGGGTGGCGGTGGGTGGACGCAAGCCAAGCCCCAGAAACGACAGGGTGGATTCCAGCAAAACAATATTTGAAAAATTAATGGTGAACATGACCACCAGCGGTGATACCAGGTTGGGCAAAATATGAATACGGGCAATGCGCCACATTGAAGAGCCTGAGGCCACTGCTGCTTCAATAAAAGGCATTTCCCGCAGCTTCAATACCTCTGCCCTGATAATGCGGGCGTACTGTTCCCAATAGGCAATACCCAGCACAATAACCAAGACATGCATATCCCCTCCAAACAGGGTCATTGCCAGCAAGGCAACCAGCGTGAAAGGCACGGCAATCTGGATATCCACAACAGTCATAATAAAGCTGTCAAGAATGCCCCCTTTCAACCCCGCCACCAGCCCCAGCGTAGAGCCCAGAAGCATACCAATCAGGGCCCCCATAAAGGCAATCCCCAGGGTTAACTGCAACCCGTGAATGCAACGGGAAAGGATATCCCGCCCCAACTGGTCTGTTCCAAGCCAATAACCATCCATCGCCCGCTCAAAACCAACGGGTGGACGCAACCTTGCCAGCAGGCTTTGTGCATTGGGGTCATGTGGTGCAATGAAAGAACCGAAAACCGCCAGTAAAACCAGCATAATGCCCATCACAGTACTGACCCGGACAGCCCAACCGGCTTCCGTCCAGAACTGCCTGATTTTGGCAGGAAACAGCCCGTTGTTCTTTTCTGCTGCCGGCACACTTAAATCCAATGTTTGATTCATCACTTTGTTTCCTTTCCCTGCTTTCAGGCAGTCGCCCCCAGACGGATTCGCGGATCCGCCTTGCTATAGGCAATATCAATAAGAAAATTAATCACGACAACGGCAATCGCCACTGACAACACACCAAACTGCAAAACGGGATAATCACGTTTAAGGGCTGCCGTCACCAGCAGGTCTCCCATGCCTCGCCATGAAAATACGGTTTCAATCACGACATTGCCGGCCGCTATCAAGCCCGCCATTTGCAACCCCACCACCGAGAGCACGGGAATCAGGGCATTGCGAAGTGCATGCTTCATGATGACAACCCGCTCTGCCAGCCCTTTCGCCCTGGCCGTGCGCAAATAATCCTGGTTCAGCACATCAAGCATGGCATTACGGGTAAAACGGGTAAGCGTGGAGATATAGAAAACAGCCAGCGTACAGACTGGCATAATGAAGTGCAGCCAGCTTGAGTTGCCTGTACTGGGAAGCCAACCCAGCCAGAAAGAAAAAACCAGCACACAGGTAATGGCCAGGATAAAATTGGGTACTGCATAACCGATGAATGCGAAAGACATAATCACGGAACCCAGCCATGATTTACGATAGATCGCGGCCAGAATTCCGGCAGGAATACTGATTAACAGCGTAAGAAAAACAGCCCCCGCAAACAGCTGTAACGAAGGGATAATACGCTCAGCCACAATCGTTACAACCGGCCTGCGTTCAATCAGCGAAATACCGAAATTACCTTCAAAAAATGAAGTCAGATAGCGCCAGTATTGAATCCAGATTGACTCATTCAGACCGAAATACTCAATCATTTGCTGTCTTTCAACAATACCTATGCCTTCCCCCGCAATGAAGTCCACTGCATTGCCCGATAATCGCGTTGCCACAAAAACCAGTGTTACGATGACCCACAAGGTAAAGATCATGCGTAACAGGCGATTCAGAAAAAATGAGGCCATTATTTATACCCTTTAACTATTTCAATCATTTTGGACCTGAAGTACTTTTAACTGCTGC
This sequence comes from Alcaligenaceae bacterium, assembly GCA_012735395.1. Lineage (GTDB taxonomy): Bacteria > Pseudomonadota > Gammaproteobacteria > Burkholderiales > Burkholderiaceae_B > Advenella. The sequence continues at coordinate 6,658 of JAAYHN010000275.1, forward strand.
TGTATGACTGCACGTATCTTCATTGGATGCAAGGGTTTATGCAGTACGGAATAACCAAGATGCTCAATTTCTTTCAGGTATACCGGTGATGTATCGCCGGTAATCACCACAGCAGAAAACTGTCGGTCGGTCATGCCGGCAATCTGTTTGATAATGTCCAGTCCATTGAGTGATTCAGTCAAATGAAAATCCACCAGCAGCAAATCAGGCATGCGTTTGTTCCTGCTTGCCTGTACTTGTGCCCGACTGGCCGCTGTAATAACTTCACAACCCCAGCCACTTAACAGTTTTTGCATGGCGTCCAGAATATCCTGGTCATCATCAACTACCCAGACACATTTATTTTTGAAGTCCTGATTTATAAATATATTTGTCTCATCGCTACTGATGATGGTTTTCATTGCCTTGTACAAAGGCACATGAATCGTGAATCGTGAACCCCTGCCCGGTCTCGAGGTGGCTGTCAGTGAATGTCCCAGCATGTCCGAAAGACGACTGGCTATGGAAAGTCCAAGCCCCAACCCCTGCTGTTTGAAACGGCCGGTATCGAGCTGCTTGAATTCGGCAAACATATCGGACAATTGATGGTCATGAAAGCCGATCCCGGTGTCATACACTTCGATACGCAATCCGGACGGACTCATTCTTACGCCTACAATCACACCACCTGTTACCGTATACTTCAATGCATTGGACACCAGATTTCTAAGAATCCGCCCCAGCATGCCCGGGTCGCTGACCGTTGTGTCCTGACTGGGCAAAACCCTGAATTTCAGGTTTTTAGACTGGGCATAAGGGTGGAATTCCCGGTGCACCGAAGATAGCAAATCAGCCAATATCATGGGCCTGGGCTCCGGTTTGATCACACCGGCATCCAGTTTGGAAATATCCAGCAATGAATCAAACAGATTGTTCATGGTCTGCAAACAGGACTCAATACTGGACAGGGTTTCATGGGAATCATCAGTTTGCAATTGATTACGCAGAACCGAGGCAAGGATACCAATTGCATGGAGTGGCTGGCGTAAATCATGACTGGCCGCTGCCAGAAAACGGGACTTGGCCTCATTGGCCCTTTCCGCTGTCTGCCGGGCCTGTTGCTCGCGCCGCTCGGCTTCTTTAATGGCTGTAATATCCGTGTAAATCGCTACGGTACCACCGTCACGGGTACGTCGTTCCCGCCCCTGTTCCCAGCGCCCGTTAAAATTCAGCATTTCAAAAGAACCACGACAGGCACGATGCGCTTCCAGCCTTTTTTTACGATAACTGTCGGGGGTCAGCGCCACATTATCAATGTCCTCAAACACCTCCACCCGCC
>JAAYHN010000276.1 GCA_012735395.1 Alcaligenaceae bacterium
CCATATACCCAACTGGTGCGAAAAACCAGGTGAGCGCAGCCAGAATTGGCAACCAGCCGCTCGCCCGCCAGTTTTGAATAGCCGTAATAATTGACAGGGCTGGTTGGAGCGGACTCGGCACGCGGCTCATTACCGCTGCCGTCAAATACATAATCAGTAGAATAATGCACCAGCAAGCCTTTATTGACCCTCAAGGCATTGGCAATAACCTCGGGTGCCCTGGCATTGATTAAATAAGCCGACTCATGCTCTGATTCTGCCTTGTCAACAGCGGTATAGGCGGCCGCATTGACCACCACATCCGGCTTAACAGAACGGATGGTGACATCCAATGCCTGTAAATTGGACAAGTCTCCACTCAAACCGTTTTCTTCCTTTCTGGCCAGTGCAATAACCTGACCCAGTGGCTGCAAGGCACGCTGAAGCTCCCAGCCCACCTGTCCATTTTTTCCAAGAATCAAAATTTTCATGACATCCACTTATTCCTGTTTGTTAAAAACATGACCCAAACGCCGGCGCAGGAAAAGACTGACGTCGTCGACAATCGTAAACACGACCGGAATAACCAGTAAACTTAATATGGTTGACGTAATAAGCCCGCCAATCACGGCAATCGCCATAGGCGAACGGAAGCCGGGATCAGCATCACTAAGGCCAAGGGCCAGCGGCACCATGCCTGCCCCCATGGCAAGCGTTGTCATTAAAATGGGACGCGCCCTTTTGTGGCAGGCATCAAGCAATGCGACATAACGGTTCATTCCCATTTCCCTTTGCGCCAATATGGCATATTCCACCAATAGAATAGAGTTCTTGGTGGCAATCCCCATGAGCATGATCAAGCCAATCAGCGAAGGCATGGAGAAGCTTTTGTCGGCCAGCCACAAGCCGGCAAAAGCACCCCCCAAGGATAAGGGCAAGGCCGCCAGAATGGTCACCGGATGAAGAAACTGTTTAAAAAGCAAAACCAGCACGATATAAATGCAAATAATGCCAATCACAATCGCCAATGAAAAACTGTCAAACAGCTCACCCATGATTTCCGCATCACCGATATCCACAATCGATATGCCTGCCGGCAGCCGCTCAACGGAAGGCAGGGCAGCCACTTGCCTGACCACATCTCCCAGCGCCCTGCCTGACAGCTCAATTTCAAAATTGATATTTCTGGCCCGGTCATAACGGTTAATGACAACCGGCCCTGCGCCCAGGCGGATATCGGCCACCGTACTTAAAGGAACCATTCCTTTTGTACCTGGCACGTTCAGGTTTTTCAGGAATTCGATATCTTCCCGGACCCATTCTTTTAATGTCACCACAATAGGCAGCTGGCGTTGATCAACATTCAGTTTGGACAGGGCAACATCATAATCACCCACCGTTGCCACACGCAAGGTATCGGCGATAGCCACACTGCTTACCCCATATTCTGCCGCCAGATCAAATTTTGGATGGATTTCAATTTCCGGCCGGACCAGACTGGCGGTTGAAGAGATATTACCCAGCCCCGGGATGGTACGTAAATCACGCCCCACTTCCAGCGCTGCCTGCTGCAGTGCCTGTGCATTATCACCCGACAGAACAAGAATATACTTTTCACCCGAGGCGCCCAGACCCACTTTAATTCTCACGCCTGGAATCTGTAGCAGTTTCTGCCGGAACTCATTCTCAATAGATTGTTTGACCGGGCGCTCTCCCCGCTCTTTCAGTAATATGGTAAGTGTTGCCTTGCGGACATCCTGGGTAACGCCCATGGCAAACATATCACCACCGGCAGAGCCACCGCCAATGCTGGTGTATATGCTATTTACATACTCATTATCAGCCAGCAGGGCAAGCGCCTGGCTGGCTGCCTCTTGTGTTTCTTCTATGCGGGAACCCGGCGGCAGTTCCAGATAAACCTGTGTTTGCGAAGTATCATCGGCTGGCATGAATCCCGTAGGCAGCAAGGGAATAATCATGAGTGAAGCGATAAAAAACAGGCCTGACAAAACAACGGTAACCCAGCGGTGTTGCAGGCATTTTTTTACTGTCGCCATATAAACACGCATCCAGCCAGCCTCTTTTTCTTCCCTGGCCACCGGTTTTAACAGGTAGGCACACATCATGGGGGTCAGCATGCGCGCCACCACCAGCGAAGCAAACACGGCCAAAGACGCCGTCCAGCCAAATTGCTTGAAAAACTTGCCCGCTATGCCACTCATAAAGGCTGTTGGCAAAAAAACAGCAATCAGGGAAAAGGTTGTGGCCACAACGGCCAGACCAATTTCATCTGCCGCTTCCATGGCTGCCTGATAGGGTGTTTTTCCCATGCGTAAATGACGCACAATATTTTCAACTTCAACAATAGCATCATCTACCAGAATTCCCACCACCAGTGACAAGGCCAGCAAGGTAACCACATTAACGGTAAACCCCAAGAAATACATACCCACAAAGGTTGGAATAATGGACATGGGCAAAGCCACGGCCGACACCAGGGTTGCCCGCACATTCCGCAAGAACAGCCATACGGCCAGCACCGCCAGCAAGGCACCTTCATACAGCATATGCATGGAACCGTCATACTCCCCCTGCACCGGCGAAACCAGATCAAATGCCCTGGCAAATTCAATATCCGGGTGCTGCGCCTGCAATCTTGACAAGGCTTCCTGTACCCCCGCCCCCACTTCAATCTCGCCCGCCCCACGGCTACGTGATATTTCAAAGGCAATAACCGGCTTGCCATCCATAAAGGCCGCCGTCTGTGGATCAGCATAGCTGTCTGAAACAGTGGCCACATCGGCCAATGTAATCACCTGGCCGTTATTCAGTGGAATTTGTATTTTCCCCAACTCATTAGCGGTTTTAACGGTGGCAATAGTCCGGACGGGCTGGTTTTGCTTACCCAGTTCTGTTTTCCCGCCTGCCAATTCTTTTTGCAGATCCCTGAGTTTTCTGGACACATCAGATGCCGTCGCATCCAGCCCCTGCAACAGCACGGGATCCAGTTCTATTTTGATCTGCCGTTCAAGCCCGCCCACCCGACTCACCGCCCCCACCCCCGGTACCGACAGTAATGCTTTTGATACTTCGTTATCAACGAACCATGACAGGTCGATCAAGTCTTTACGCGATGAATGAATAGTGAAAGCCAGAATGGGCTGGGCGGCAAGCTCCATTTTGGTAACCACCGGCTCCCTGATATCGGCCGGCAAATCACTGCGAATGCCTGAAACCGCACTGCGCACATCATCAACTGCCTCCTGGGTTGGCTTTTCCAGGTTGAACTGCGCACTGACCGTTGCCACACCATCTTGCAGCGTACTGAAAATATGTTTAATTCCCTGGACGGTCGCCAGTTTATCTTCTATTTTACGGGCAACATCATTTTCCAGTTGTGTTGGCGTGGCGCCCTCAAGGGTGGTTGTAACCACGACAGTAGGCAAATCAATATCAGGAAAATTCTGTATTTTCATTTGATGGAAGGCAAACAGTCCCATCAATGACAGTACGAAAAACAGCATGCAGGCAGGCAAGGGATTTCTGATAGACCATGCTGACACGTTCATAGGCTTTATCGTCCTGTCTGAGCTGAAACCGATGCAGCAACACGAACAACATCACCATCATCAAGGAACCCGGCCCCTTTGACAATAATGCGGTCTCCTTCCTGCAGACCCGACTTAACTTCTATGCCAGAAGGTAAGGATTGTCCCGTTTCTATTTTTCTGAGCATTGCCTTATTACCCTGACCCAGCACAAACACATAATGGAAACCATCACGCAAAACCAGTGCCTGCCGGGGAATGGACAGGGTGTTTTCTGTCTTGAGTAAAAAATCGCCTTTAACAAACATGCCGGCCCGTGCCTGTGACCCGGGTTCGAGATCAACATAAACCACGGCCTGACGGGTTTGTTCATTAAACGCTGGCGCCAGTTGCCTTACTACCCCCGAAACGGTGACATCATCGCCAACATGAACCCGGGCTTTTAAACCGGGAACAATCGCAAACAATTGATTGCCTGAAACCGTTGCTTCCCACTGCAGTTTATTCTGGACGATAATATGCAAAAGCTCCTGACCCGGATTATATACCGCACCCAAAACAGCCGAACGGGCTGAAATTACGCCATCATGTGGTGCCAGCAGGCGGGTATAGGCAAGACGCTGCTCCTGGGCCAGCAATGCGGCCTCGGCTGAAGCCAGTTGTGCCTTGCTAATTTTTTCGGCCGCAAGGGCTTGGTCTGCCTCGAGCTGGCTGACCGCACCCGTTCCCCGGATTTTACGAATCCGGTTTGCATTTTGCGAAGTTTGTGCCAGATTAGCCCTGGCCTGCTCTATGGCGGCCTTTGCCTGGGTAATATCCGCCACAATAGTGGTATCGTCGAACTCGGCCAGAAGCTGGCCCTGCCTGACTGTATCGCCCACATCCACAAAAATATGTTTTAAGCGTAAACCGCTGGTTTGTACGCTGACACTGGCATCTTGCCATGGCCTGATGTTACCGGTTGCCGAAATAAACCGTTCCATTTCCATTGAAACGACCTGCTGGACTGAAACCGTTAGTGCCGGGCGCAGCACATTATCCCCGTTTTCATTCTGGGCCTGGGCCAGAGAAAAGCCCAGGATCAAAAGGCAGGCAATGAAAGAACGTACCCAAAGGCCAGGTACCAAGATATATTCATCCTATCAAGAAAAATGAAGAACCCGATTCCGCCAACCGGGCAAGCCAGGACTTTTAGAAAGCCCGGAACCGCTTTGCCCAGCCACTGAAACCGGTACTCTTCATTTTTTATTTAATATCAATCAAGTCTGCCACAATATTGGCAGCCTCTCTGGCGGCAGCATCTATGTTTTCCTTACGTTTTTTTTCATTGGCCAACTCTTCTTTCAGGTTTCCCTCGCCTGCAAGCAAACCGTCATCAAGACGGAAAGAACCAATATCAGACTCACCCAAATCTTTACGTCTGGCTTCGAAATCTTTACGCTGGTTTTCCATTTTTGCCCGCTCATCGAGACGCGTTTCATAATTCAGGGAAATCACTTTCTGGTCTGACAATTTACGGGCATATGCCAGCTCGTCCTGCATCAGCTTCCAGCTGCCGGAAACCTCAACCCGCTGCTTATGTTTTTTAACAAGTTCGGCTATTTTTTCTTTCAGGTTGCCCAGTGATTTATAAGAAGCGGGATCAATTTCACTCCAGGGCATTGCGTTTTCATAGCTTGACTCACCCATTTCCTTGGCATCAAACATGCTTGGAAAAGCGATATCAGGCGTTACGCCCTTAACCTGGGTGGAACTGCCATTGACCCTGAAGAATTTCTGGATGGTCCATTTCAGGGATCCCAGTTCTTCTTCCTGACGTTGACGCAGGAACTCGTTCAGATCACGAATGGTTTGCACCGAACCCTTGCCCCAGGTAGGATCGCCCAATACAACACCACGCCCGTAATCTTGCATGGCTGCCGCAAAAATTTCAGATGCCGATGCCGAAATGCGGTTTACCAGAACAGCCACCGGTTTATCCCATAACATGTCTGTTTTCAGGCTGCGTACATTGGAAATGGAACCCTCTGCCGTGCGTACCTGCACAATCGTACTGGGTCCGCCAATAAACAAGCCGCTAAGATTGGCCGCTTCACTTAGGGAACCACCGCCATTGTTACGTAAATCCAGCACGATGCCATCAACCTTATCCTTGTTCAGTTTTTCGAGGATGGCACGTACATCACGGGTTACGCTTTTATAGTTTTTTTCTCCGCGGGCACGGGCATCAAAATCTTCATAGAAGCTGGGAATGGTAATAATGGCAACTTTTTTTGCCTGGCCATTGGTTTCCACATCAATTACTTTGGATTTGGCGGCCTGGTCTTCGAGGGTTACTTTCTGGCGGATTAATTTGATAGTTTTATGCTTGCCATCTATCCCGCCCTCGGCCGGTATGATTTCGATACGAACGGCACTGCCCCGTTTGCCACGGATTTTATTGACGATGTCATCAAGACGCCAGTCAATAACATCTTCCATGGGGCCTTTTTCTCCCTGGCCAACCGCTACGATGCGATCACCGGGCTGGATCTGCCCGGATTTGTCGGCAGGACCACCCGGTACGACTTCCCGAATTTGGCCGTATTCGTCCCGTTTTTGCAAAACCGCGCCAATACCTTCAACCGACAGGCTGATTTGCACATCAAAATTCTTGGCCGAAGTAGGGCTATAGTAATTGGTATGTGGGTCTGTACTGCTGGCATACGCATTGATGAACATCTCGCTGACATCTTCACTGTTCATGCGCAGGATCTGGTTACGATTATTGACGTATCGTTTACGCAAGGTTTCCCTGATTTTTGCATCGGTACTGCCCGCCAGTTTCAAGCGCAAAAAGTCATTTTTAATGCGTTTACGCCACAAATCGTTAATTTCGGCATTGGTTTCAACCCACTTGGCTTTCTTGCGGTCCAGATTAAAGGTTTCATCGATTGAAAAATCAAAATCATCGTTAAGTGTAGACAGCACATGATCAAAACGCTGCTCGACACGGTCACGGTATACCTCGAAGATATCAAATGGAATCTGGAGCCGGCCATTCAGCAGCATATTGTTCATGTCGTTTTTAACGACAGAAAATTTTTCTATGTCCGACTGCAGAAAGAACATTTTTGAAGGATCCAGCATTTTCAGGTATTCATCAAAAATCGCATTGGACATTTTGGTATCCAACGGTTTTTTGTCGTATTCAAAACGCGTGAGAATATTTGAAACAATAATAGCTGCCTTCGCATGCGCGATATCCGGGGCAAGATCCAGCTTTTCAGGTTTTTTCTGGCTGGCCGGAACAGGCTTGGCGGCAGACTGGCTGTCTTGTTTGGCCAGCAATGGCTGGCTGGCCTGAACCTGATTCAGGTGATCAATGCGGCCAAGGGTTTCCGAGTCGGCATAAACACAACCGGAAGCAGCCACAAAAGCCAGGGCAGTTACTAACACTTTAAACTTCATACGACACAATCTCTTTTCTGTAAAACCAACCGGTATGTTTACCGGCCAATTTAATATTGATAGTCAGTTTCAATTCCTGTTTGGCTTCTTTTGCAAACCGTTAGGCTCCCAGCCTTGATGGCAAACAGTTTTTTACCTGGCATATTCTACTTATTACAAATATATTCTATTTACAAGGCGTCCGACTCTTCTTGAACTGCAATTTTACCCATGTTTACTGCAACATGTAAGAAATCGGGAAAAAATCGTTAACACTGATATTAGCAGGATATTCACTAAAAATAACAAGAAATTCCGAATGTATATAAGCAAATGCTTCATACTGCTACAATCAGCTTAACCCGCAGCACACGATAGAGCGAGACACGACTCATGGCCACACGTTTTCATATCAAATCAGGAATATCCCTTTTTTTTCATGGCATTACGCTAATTTCCCTTGCCCTTGCCGCCCAATCGGCACAGGCACAGGAAAGCGACTTCACCAGCTGTATGAACCGCCTGCAACCTGAAGCACAAAAAGCCGGCATTTCTTCCCGTTCATTCAAGCAGTTTACCGGCAATATCGTACCCGACATGAGCATCCTGGAAAAACTGGATTACCAGCCCGAATTCAGGCAGCCTATCTGGGACTATCTGGCCGCCCTGGTTGACGACCAACGCATCCAGGAAGGCAAACAGAACCTGGGGCTTTACAAGGATACCCTCTCCCGTGTCCAGGCCCGATACGGGGTTGACCCGGCGACCGTGGTTGCGGTATGGGGCGTGGAAAGCAATTTTGGCCAGACTTTCGGTAAATACCCCCTAGCCCAGGCGCTGGGCACCTTAAGTTGTTATGGGCGGCGCCAGGCATTTTTCCAGAAAGAATTTTTTGCCGCGCTCAGAATTTTGCAATCCGGTGATATTGCCCCCGAACGCCTGGTCGGTTCCTGGGCCGGTGCTTTTGGGCACACCCAGTTCATGCCCACTACATTTGAGCGCCTGGCTGTTGATTTTGATGCCGACGGCCAAAGGGACCTGATGGATAACGTTGATGACGCCCTGGGCTCTACAGCCAACTATCTGGTTAAAAATGGCTGGCAAACCGGCCAACCATGGGGTTTTGAAGTAAAACTGCCCAAAGACATGTCAATTGCCGGCGAAGGCCGCAGAAAAAAACGCAGCATCCAAACCTGGGCCAGCAAAGGCGTGACTGCCGTTAACGGCAAAGCGTTGGCTTCACTGGCAGCCCCTTCCACCCAGGCAGGCCTGTTAACACCTGCCGGTGCCAATGGCCCGGCATTTCTGGTGTTCAAGAATTTTGACGTGATCTACAGCTACAACGCGGCCGAAAGTTATGCCCTGGCCATTGCACACCTGGCTGATCGGTTAAGGGGGGGCGAAGCGTTCCAGACAGCCTGGCCCACCGATGACCCGGGCCTTTCCCGTGCCGAACGTATTGTGCTGCAGAAAAAACTGCTGCAAAAAGGTTACGCTATTGGTGAAGCCGATGGCTTGATCGGCAGTAAAACCCGTGAAGCCATCAAAGCCGAACAAACCCGGCTGGGCCTGAAAGCCGATGGCCGGGCCGGACAGAAAATCCTGAAAGCCCTGCAATAAAACCGCCCTACCCAGGCAACCGTTAAAGCTGTTGGCTGGCACATACACCGCGCAGGAATTGCTCGCACCTGCCCAGCTGTTCCAGCGTGATGTATTCATCAGCCTTATGGGCCTGTTCTATACTGCCAGGCCCGCAAATAACGGTTGCAATACCCGCCTGCTGGAACAGCCCGCCTTCGGTGGCATAAGCCACTTTGGCAATCTCCGTTTCTTTCGTCAGTGCCCTGACCAATTGCATAATCGCTTCTTTTTCAGCGGTTTCCATACCCGGTGCCGCTGCCAGCCTGGTCAGCTCAATACCTGCCTGCGGGTTTTCCGCTTTCATTTGCGGCAATAGCACATCATTGATATAGGCCTGTATTTTGCCAAGGATTTCAGTGGCTGACTGCGCAGGCAAGGTACGGTATTCAAACAGGAACTCACAATATTCAGGTACCGTATTAATCGCGTTGCCACCCTGTATGGTACTGGTTTGCCCGGTGGTAAAGGGAACATCAAAATAATTGTCAAACGGGCCCTTTTTCCTGATTTCATCAGTCAGGTCACGGAACATGCAAATAATGCGTGCGGCATACTCAATAGCATTCGTGCCCTGTGGCGTTAACGATGAATGCGCCGCACAACCATGCACCACACATTTATAGGCACTGATGCCTTTGTGCGCCACAACGGGGCGCATGCCGGTTGGCTCACCCACGATGCAGCCAGCCGGCCTGATTCCCCGCTCTGCCAGTGCGTCCAGCATAAGGGGCGCGCCCAGGCAACCGATTTCTTCATCAAAAGAAAAAGCCAGATGCAAGGGTGCCTTAAGTTTGGCCCGCTTGAATTCAGGCACCAGGCTTAATACCGTACCAATAAAGCCTTTCATGTCACAGGCCCCACGGCCGTATAAACGGCCATCACGTTCTTCGGGCTCAAAAGGCAGGCTGCTCCATGACTGGCCGTCTACCGGCACCACATCGGTATGGCCGGACAGCACCAGACCGCCTTGCAAGGTTTCACCGGCTGCCGACGGAATGGTTGCAAACAGGTTGGCCTTGGTACCCGCTTCATTAAAAACCAGAAAACTGTTGACCCCGCAATGGGACAGGTATTGCCTGATATATTCGATCAATTCCAGATTGGAGTTACGGCTGACGGTATCAAAACGGATCAGTTTTTTGGTCCAGTCAAGACAGTCTGAAGGAAACGCTGGCATATGAAAATCTCTATGATGAAAGATGGTGGTATTTTGCAGTGTACCAGCCACCTTGTTGTGAAAATGACATTTATACTACAAAAATGCTGTTTTTATATGGCCCATTAAAAAAGAGATTGCATTTTAAAAACACGCAGGGTATAGTTATGAACTTACTTGATTTGATTTAAGTAATTGGCTCTTTAGCTCAGTCGGTTAGAGCGACGGAATCATAATCCGCAGGTCCCCCGTTCGAATCGGGGAAGAGCCACCAGCAGAATTCTATATATATCAACCGCTTACGCAATATGCTAAGCGGTTTTTTTGTTTTATGCGGCTTCGGTTTTACTTATGGGTGACCAAAAGGTGACCGAATTTGCATGCATCTCCAGATGACTTGCATCTAAATGAGCATACTTTTTTACCATTTCAATGGTTTCCCAACCACCCAGTTCTTTCAAGACCATTATCAGAAATTGAACAACATGCATCCAATAAAAAACCGCCTGGATTAAAGACGGTTTGGTTTATCAAAAGAAAAAGCAGGCCGATAACGTTTTTATGCGGATACCAACTCAACATGGATTTTTTTACCTAATGCAGTAGCTGCTTTCGCCAAAGTAGTTAAGGTAAGGCTGGTATCTTCCTCGTCAAGTAAGCGATTTAAAGAAGCTCTATTAGTGTGCATTTTGTTTGCCATGGCTGTTTTTGTAAGATTTTGCTCTTTCATTGCCTGGGCAATTTGCCACGAAAGCACACGCTTAATGGCAATAGCAGTGGTTTCTTCGAAGATGCCTTCTTCTTGCAAGAAATCTTCAAAGTTGCTGCCAATATGTTGCTGGTTAAAGTCGTGCATATCATGACCTCCGTGATTGTTTAAGCCGCTCTTTTGCAAGAGCTAATTCTCTTTTGGGTGTAGCTTGTGATTTTTTGATAAACCCATGTAACAAAAGCATCGTGTTCCCATTGACAGTAAAGAAGATTCTGGCGATCCCATCAGGCATGGTAATACGAATTTCCCATAGGTCAGCTTCCATTTTACGAACTAAAGGCATTCCTAATGGCCAACCAATTTGTACTGTACGAATATCACCACCGATGGCCTTTTTATCAGCTGTTGAAAGGGTTTTTAACCATTCTTTTACTGGTTCAGAACCCGTCTGGGTTTTAAAAAAATGACATTAAGTGTTTGAAATGGTGACATTACGGTAAACTTGTTTTGCGTGCCTTTATTGTACCAAAAATGGTACGCGCTGTAAATAAAATATGAAACTATTTTTTATGCCTGGACAAGCTGCAAGCGGCCTAGGAACCACGACTACAGAGTAGACAGCCATGACGGTAGCAGAGCAACTGGATTACGTGCCTACACCGAAACATGACAGAAGTGTGTCATTGACTTCTCGAAGCGGTGCCAGCTTGCCCATGCGTGACGCAAATCATGAAATGTCAGGTGAGCCAACCCCGCATGTCTGATAGCCTTGTTGAAATGCTCACGGTCTATTTCAGTTAACTGTAACCCTGATTTTCTGCAGAATATATAAGGGCTTATTTTTGGCCTGGTTAATATCGCCCGTAACGCATCATCATTTAACGGAATAGATCGAAACATCCCGGACTTTGCTAAATCGTTCGTAATGCTCCGCCCAGTGCCGTCTTGAATTTCCTCGTAGAAAAACGACAATAGGTTCCAATCTATTTTTAGGTTGTCAACGGTAATTGAATTTTGACCCCCTTTTTGCTTAAATCGGCAATCTAAATTTGACCCCCACGTTCTAGAATTTCACTCATTACTGGTGCAATTCCAATTCTCTTTTTATCTTTTAAGCGATAG
>JAAYHN010000277.1 GCA_012735395.1 Alcaligenaceae bacterium
CCAGAATCGTGGTAACGGCCTGGTTTGTATTCAGGCACTCTTGCTGGCTGGTGGCATTGACAAAAGATGCCTTGATGTCAGTGGCAGGATCCTGCTGGGTGAGAACAAGTAATAAAAAGAGGGTATTCATTGTTGGGATTGATTTTAATGTTAATAAAAATGAGCATTGTAATCTAAATGATAACCATTTCTATTAAAAAATAACAAAAGGCGTAAAAATAAAAAAAGCACCCATGTAGATATGAGTGCTTTTTGCCACTGTTTCCGGTGGTTTTGTATTCACCAACGGATGCCTTGCATGGGTTGGTGAGCAGATGCCATCAGTCTTTTTTTGTATGACTGATGAAAGGGGTGATTTCACCTTCTTTATTGGTGCTTAACAGGCCGGCCTGGCTGTAAATTTGCAGCTTGTCACGGGTATCACGGATATCCATGTTGCGCATGGTAAGCTGGCCAATGCGGTCAAGCGGGCTGAAAGAGTCTTCGCCTTCTTTTTCCATGGTTAAACGCTCGGGGTGATAAGTGAGGTTGGGGCTGGTCATGTCCAGTAATGAGTAGTCATTACCACGACGCAGTTCAAGCACGATTTCACCGGTAATGGCACTGGCTACCCAGCGTTGGGTGGTGTCACGCAACATCATGGATTGGGTGTCAAACCAGCGGCCTTCATAAAGCAGGCGACCCAGGCGACGGCCGTTGCTGCGGTATTGTTCAATCGTGCCTTCATTGTGAATGCCGGTTACCAGGCGTTCGTAGGCAATATGCAGCAGTGCCATTCCGGGGGCTTCGTAAATGCCACGGCTTTTGGCTTCAATGATACGGTTTTCAATTTGGTCGGACATGCCCAGGCCATGGCGCCCGCCAATTTCGTTGGCGTAAGAGAACAGGTCAACAATGCTGTCAAATTCTTTGCCGTTAATGGCAACCGGACGGCCGCCTTCAAAGCGGATGGTGACTTCTTCGGCGGCGATTTTTACATCGTCTTTCCAGAAGGCAACGCCCATAATGGGCTCTACGATTTTGATACCTTTGTTCAGGTATTCGAGGTCTTTGGCCTCGTGGGTTGCACCCAGGATATTGGAGTCGGTTGAATAGGCCTTTTCAACTTTCATTTTGTAGTCGAAACCATTGGCATTCAGGTATTCGGACATTTCCTTGCGACCGCCCAGTTCGTCGATAAACTGCTGGTCGAGCCAGGGTTTGTAGATTTTCAGGTCTGGGTTGGTTAAGAGGCCATAGCGGTAAAAACGCTCGATGTCATTGCCTTTATAGGTACTGCCGTCACCCCAGATATTGACGTTGTCTTCGCGCATGGCGGCAACCAGCATGGTGCCGGTTACGGCACGACCAAGGGGGGTGGTGTTGAAGTAAGTGGCACCGGCGGTGGTAATGTGGAAAGCGCCGCATTGGATGGCGGCAATGCCTTCTTCAACCAGTTGCGTGCGGCAATCTATCAGGCGGGCTTTTTCGGCGCCGTATTCAAGTGCTTTGCGGGGAATGTCATCGTAGTTTTCTTCGTCGGGTTGGCCCAGGTTGGCCGTGTAAGAACACGGAAGTGCGCCTTTGGCTTTCATCCAGTGAACGGCTACGCTGGTATCCAGCCCGCCAGAAAATGCGATTCCCACACGCTGCCCGACAGGCAGGTGTTGCAAAATTGTAGTCATATTATTTAGTGCTCCAGTAAAGATGCAAAATTTTAACCTATTTGCTTATTGTTTAGGGTCTTTTCCCAGTAGCAGGAATTCCATTAAGGCTTTTTGGGCATGCAAACGGTTTTCGGCTTCATCCCAAACCACACTTTGCGGGCCATCAATCACTTCAGCCGTGACTTCTTCGCCACGGTGTGCAGGCAGGCAATGCATGAACAGGGCGTCTTTGGCGGCCGCTTTCATCATGTCGCTGTCAACGCACCAGTTGGCAAAAGCGGCCCGACGCTTTTCATTTTCATCTTCGTAGCCCATGCTGGTCCAGACATCGGTTGTAATGAGGTGGCTGCCTTTGCAGGCTTCCAGCGGGTCGTCAAATTCTTTCAGGGTTGTGCTGCTGATATTGCCTAAACGCTTGTGATCAAGCTGATAGCCTTTTGGGGTAGAGACGTGAAGGGTAAAGTTTAACATTTGCGCTGCCTGGATCCAGGTATAGGCCATATTGTTGGCATCGCCTACCCAGGTTACCGTTTTGCCTTCAATGGGGCCACGGTGTTCGATAAACGTAAGTAAATCGGCCAGAATCTGGCAGGGGTGAAATTCGTTGGTAAGGCCATTGATGACGGGAACCCGGGAGTGAGCGGCAAAACGCTCAATGCGGGTTTGTTCAAAGGTTCGTATCATGACAATATCAACCATGCGTGAGATAACGCGGGCGGTGTCTTCAATGGGCTCGGAGCGGCCAAGCTGCGAGTCACCGGAAGTAAGGTTGATGACCGAGCCGCCAAGTTGGTACATGCCGGCTTCAAATGAAACGCGGGTACGGGTACTGGCTTTTTCAAATACCATGGCAAGCGTTCTGTCATGCAGTGGCATGTGAGGTTCGTAGCGCTTGAATTTGTCTTTAATTAGCATCGCACGCTTGAGGACATACAGGATTTCTTCAGCGGTGAAGTCTTGGAATTGAAGAAAGTGCCGCATGGGGCCAGTGATATGAGAGCTTGTCATGAGTACAAAATTAGAAAGTAAATGGAATTTGGTTTAAAATACTATGGTTTAAGTATTTGTATAATTCTTTATCATATACAATTCTGCCTTTGGTATGTCCATCTTTCTGTATTTATTTTTAAAATAATACAGGTTTCTCATAAAGTCTGAAAGTGCAACAATTAATTATTCACGGTGTAACTAAAATGGGTCAGCGTTTTCGTCCCAGCGATTGGGCTGAGCGTTTGGCCGGGGTCATGTCTCAATTTCGTCCGGCGGGATTCATAGGGAGCCATATTACTTATTCACCCTATATTGTGCCTAATAATATTGATGGCGTGAAATGTGTCATTGTAGACGCACGTTTACGCGATCTGGAACCCCGTGCCTGGAAGTTTGTTGTTGATTTTGCCAATGACAATAACCTGACGACGTCTTACAGGGGAATTGAGGGTGAAGGGTCCGCAAAAAATAAAAGGACGCAGTAGCGTCCTTTTATTTTTGCTGAAAAACTCGACAGCTGTTAAAGCTGTCCGAGTGAAGCAAACTTAAGCGATTGCTTTGATAGCAGCTGACAAACGGCTTTTGTGGCGGGCTGCTTTGTTTTTGTGGATGATTTTTTTGTCAGCCACACGGTCGATTACGCTGGTTGCTTTAGCAAATACTTCATTTGCTTTGGCTTGGTCACCGGCTTCGATTGCCTGGCGTACGCGCTTGATAGATGTGCGCAGCAAAGAACGCAGGCTTGAGTTATGTTTGTTACGTGCTACAGATTGACGTGCACGTTTACGGGCTTGGGCAGTATTGGCCATATCAGATTCTTCTATTAAGTTAATTCAGCAAAGTAGGCTATTTTAGCATAAACTTCGCTTTATGCAAGATTTCTTTTTAAATACACGAATTTACGCGCATGTGGCAGGAATCCCGTTCAAATGATGCAACATTTTATTTGTTGCGTCGGGTAAAGTCCCGGGCCCTGAAACCACATATAAGCAAAACGGTAAAATAAATGATGCCGCAGCCAGCCAGTACCAAAAACAGGGTTGCCATTCTTGATATGGAAAAAGCGGCTGAACCTATAATACCAGAAAGCGCATTGTTAATTGCGTAGTTAATGGTGCCGGGGATGGCGCTTGTCCAGTTGATGTATTGCTGTATGAATAGCAGCCAGGCCACCATGCAAATAAGGGCCGGTGCAATACGGATAAAAAAGCGCAGCCAGTTACCCTGTGGTGTGTAGATTTTTTTTCGGCGCAGGCCAATATAAAGGCAGAGGGCATTAATGGTTGCCCCCAGTCCGATGGAAAGGGCCAGGCCGGCATGATCAATAAGTGGCACAAAAACAATATTCAGCAATTGTGTGCAAACTAGTACAAAAATGGCAATTTTGACCGGGGTGCGGATGTCCTGTTTGGCGTAAAAGCCCGGTGCCAGGATCTTGACGCTCAGAATGCCAATCAAGCCAACCGAATAGGCCATGACGGCGCTGCGGGTATAAAAAACATCATCGCTGCCAAAAGCACCATAATTAAAGAGTGTGGCCACCAGGCCGTCCGACAGAAAGGCCAGCCCCAGTGCGGCGGGCATGCCAAGCAGGAAAACCAGTTTCAGCCCCCAGTCCATCAGGCTGTTGTAAGCCTGGCTGTCTTCTTTGGCATGGGCGGCCGACAGGCTTGGCAAGAGCACGGTGCCCAGGGCAATGCCAAGCAGGGCGGTGGGAAATTCCATTAAACGATCGGCAAAAGAAAGCCAGGTCACGCTGCCTGCGGTAAGCCAGGTGGCAATATTGGTATTGATAAGAATGGAGATCTGGGCAACCGAAACCCCCAGGATGGCCGGCCCCATTTGTTTTATAATGCGACGAACCACCGGGTCTTGCCATGCCTGCCTGATTTTGGGTGTTATGCGGGGAATCAGGCCCAGTTTGCCCAGGGCCAGCCATTGTATTGCCAATTGGGCAATGCCGCCTGCCATGACACCTACCGCCAGGGCATAGATGGGTGTTGAAAAATAACCGGTAAGAAACAGGCTTGCCAGTATCATGGATATATTAAGCAGGACGGGCGTGAAAGCAGGAACTGCAAAATTACGCCAGGTATTCAGGACGCCAGAGGCAAAGGCGACCAAGGACATGCACAGAATGTAGGGGAACATGACTCTGGTCATCCAGACAGCGGCATCAAAGGCGGTCTGGTTTTCAGGTTTACTCATGCCGGAGGCCATGAGGGTAACAATCCAGGGCGTGGCAACGACCCCCAGCAGTGTCACTGTCATTAGCGCAAAAGTAAGAATAGTGGCAACGTGATCCAGCAGGATTTTTACTTTTTCTTCAGGGTTTTTATTGCGGGCCTCGCCCAGAATAGGTACAAATGCCTGGGAAAAAGCCCCTTCCGCAAACAGGCGGCGTAATAAGTTGGGAATACGGAAGGCGACCCAGAAGGCATCGGTAAGCGGGCTGGCTCCAAACGTTCTGGCAATCAGGATGTCGCGGGCCAGCCCGGTAATGCGGGACAACAGGGTAAGGCCACTAATGGTTGCGGCAGAACGAAGTAAACTCATAATAGAATAAGACAAAAAATAAAACGAAACAGCGCCCGCTCAAGGATATGAAATCATGATTGCGGGCGCTGATTGCCTGGACACAGGGTTGAATATGATTATTTTGGCTGCAGGCGGATGGCACCGTCAAGGCGAATGGTTTCACCGTTAATCATTTCATTGGTAATAATGCTGTGAACCAGTTTGGCATAGTCTTCTGGTGTGCCTAGGCGGGACGGGAATGGAATATTGGCTGCCAGGGAGTCTTGCACCTCTTGTGGCATGCCAAACATCATGGGCGTACCAAAAATACCGGGTGCAATGGTATTGCAGCGGATGCCGGAACGCGCCAGGTCCCGTGCAACCGGTAATGTCATGCCAACCACACCGCCTTTGGAAGCGGAATAGGCCGCCTGCCCGATTTGCCCTTCATAGGCAGCCACTGATGCGGTATTGATAATAACACCTCTTTCACCGGTAGCTTCGGGTGTGTTCTGTTCCATGGCTGCGGCAGCCAGACGAAGCATATTGAATGAACCGATCAGGTTAATGCTGATGACTTTCTGGAATAATTCAAGGGCATGAGGTCCTTGTTTGCCAACAGTGCGTGAGGCAGGGGCAATCCCGGCGCAGTTAACCAGGCCAAACAGGGGGCCGGTTTTGGTGGCGGCCTCAATGGCTGCCTGGGCATCAGCTTCGCTGGTAACGTCGCAATGAACATAGGTCTGGCCCAGCTCGCTGGCAATTTGTTGACCAGCTTCATCTTGCACGTCGGCAATAATCACTTTGGCGCCATTGTTAACGAGCATTCTTGCGGTGCCGGCACCTAAACCGGAGGCACCTCCGGTGACGATAAAAACCTTGCCTTGAATATCCATGTCTTCTCCTGGTTAGTTATTGCTTAATGCTTCTTCTATGCGTTTGGTAATTTCTTCCACTTTACCCAAGCCGGATACTTTAACGTATTTAGGGGCATTGGGTTCATTGCGTGCCGCCCAGCCCGAGTAGTAATCAACCAGCGGACGGGTTTGGTTACGGTAAACTTCCAGGCGTTTACGCACGGTTTCTTCCTGGTCGTCATCGCGTTGAACCAGGGGTTCCCCGGTGATGTCGTCTTTTCCTTCCACTTTGGGTGGGTTGAATTTGACATGGTATGAACGGCCACTGGCAGGGTGGATACGACGGCCACTCATGCGTTCAATGATGTCTTCTTCGGGAACGTCGATTTCAATGACGTAATCAAGATTGACATTGGCTGATTTCAATGCGTCTGCCTGGGGGATGGTACGGGGGAAGCCGTCGAACAGGTAACCATTTTTACAGTCATCGGCCTGTAAGCGGTCCTGTACCAGACGGATAATGATGTCATCGGATACCAGACCACCGTTATCCATAACTTTTTTGGCTTCGATGCCAACGGGTGTTTGGGCTTTTACGGCAGCACGCAGCATATCGCCAGTGGAAATTTGGGGAATAGAGTATTGCTGTGTGATGAAGTTCGCTTGTGTGCCTTTGCCGGCACCAGGTGGCCCTAACAGTATTAAACGCATAAAATCCCTCCTGGGTAAAAGTATATTAGTTTATAAATAAAATCGTATTTTATATGATGCGTTGCAAAAAATTACATGTTTGCCAGAAAATTTCTAACTCTTTCCAGGTCTTCCGGGGTATCGACACCGGCCAAAGGTGCCTGATTGGTTTGCAACACGTGTATTTTGTAACCATGCTCCAGTGCCCGCAACTGTTCCAGGGATTCAATGTTTTCAAGCGTGCCCTGTGCCAATAAAGGAAACCGTTTCAGGAAATGGGCGCGATAAGCATACATACCAATATGGTGCAGTGCGGGAAAGCTTTCCGGTAAATGGCTGCGGTCATGGCTGAAGGCTTCGCGGGCCCATGGAATGGGGGCACGTGAGAAGTACATGGCGTAGCCTTTGGTGTCGCAAATGACCTTGACGCTATTGGGGTTGAAAAAACTGTCGCTATTTTTTATTGGATAGGCGCAGGTGGCTATTGCCGCATCCGGGTTGCGGGCCAATGCCAGGGCGGTTTCGTTAATGAGTTCGGGCTCGATTAAGGGTTCATCGCCCTGGACGTTGACAACAATTTGTTCATCTGAAAACCCGAGTGTCGTTGCCACTTCAGCCAGCCTGTCTGTGCCGGAAGGATGGGTTTCCCGGGTCAGCAGGGTTTCAAAACCGTGATCTTGCGTGCACTGTGCAATATTTTTGTCATCTGTGGCAATAATGATACGGCTGGCATTGGAGGCTTTGGCGCGTTCGGCCGTGTGAATAACGAGAGGCTTGCCGGCGATGTCGGCAAGCATTTTGCCTGGCAGTCGGGTAGAGGCGGCCCTGGCAGGAATAACAGCGATGAAATCAGGCATTGGCGGGACTGTCCGGTTCTGAAAGTGAACGGGCTTCACCTTGTAGCATGACTGGAATACCATCTTGAATGGGGAAAGCCAGCCGGTCATGTTCACATACCAGTTCCTGTTTTGCCGCATCGTGTGCCAATGCCCCTTTGCAAACAGGGCAGACCAGTTTTTTAAGTAGAGAAGTTTCCATTTCTATTATTGAATAATGTGTTAATTCGAAGAGTATAACGGCAATAGACGTATTTTTTCTTCTATTAGATCAAAAAATCGAGGATTGGAAAAGCGGGGTTCGACATTGACGTACCATAACCGAGGGTCGGATAGGGTGCTGCACTTGCTGGCATCTTTGCTGGTCATTACAACAAGGTCGGCATCAATAGCCTTGAAATCCTGTGCGGAATAAGCATAATGGTCAGGAAAAGGCAGTTCCTGTGCAAGGGGTAATGCAATTTGCCGCAGGGTAGAGAAAAAACGCCCGGGCTGCCCGATTCCGGCAATGGCAACTATCTTTTTGTGGGCATTTTCATTTTTGAACTGCTGCACTGAAATTGTTTTACCCGTGGCAACCTGGGTTACGGAAACGGGTTCCAGGGACATGGCTATTTCATGGCTGAACCGGCTTTTAAAATGGGCTAAAGAGCCGTCTTTCAGGTTGGTAATAATGAAATCAACCTGCTTCAAACGGGATTCGGGTTCTCGCAACGGGCCAGCCGGTAATAGCTTGCCATTCCCTGTCTGGCGGTTGTCCTGCACAATGATTTCAATATCCCGTTGCAGTTTCAGGTGCTGTAAGCCGTCATCGGAAATAATGATATTTGTTTCGGGCCATTGTTTCAGCAGCTTTTCAATGGCAAGCTGCCTTTGTGGGTGAACACAGACAGGTGCATGGCGGGCAATTAAACTGGGCTCGTCACCTACCAGCTCTGCCCGGGCATTTTCTCCATAAGCACAGCGTGGCTCTTTGCCAATATCCACCCCATAGCCACGGCTGATCACACCGGGCGTGAACCCTTTTTCCTGTAAGGCGCGTACCAGGGCAATGCTTAAAGGGGTTTTGCCGGTGCCTCCAACATAAATATTGCCAACAATAATCACCGGGCAGGGAGGGCGGTAAGACGGGCTGAGATTATGTTTGTAGCGGAAATTTTTGCTTGCTACAAACAAATGGGCCAGCCAGGAAAGCGGGGTCAGTAAGGTAGAGAGTACGCCACCTTTTTGCCATTGTTGTTGCAAAGTGGTGGCAAAACGGTTGCCAAAAGATGTTTTCATATATTAAGTTGCAAAGAGGGCTGTTTATGGGTTATGTCTGGCATGGATGGAAAAATCATGGGCTGATGACTTTCAGTAGAATATTACAATTTATGGGGTTTATCCTGAAAACCGGCCTCACAGGGGATGGAAAATATTAATATATCGGTTTTGCAGGGGCAATTGTAACTACCCACAGAATCTGTGGATAATTCTGTTGATAACAAGCCCGGGGACGTGTTTATATGCGTATTACGCTACTTTGCTTAATCCTTGTGCAATTTTAGTGAAATATTTTTAATTCTTTTAAATCAATAAGATAGATTATTTTGTTAAAGTTTTTCTTGATGTTTCACTACTAAAATAGTGAAAAATGCGCCAAGTTATTGATTTTTTATTTTTGTGGAAAGATTAGTTCTGAACTACTTGAAAAATATGAATTTTTCTGAATCACCCAGCGGGTCTGTTACTGAGGTTTTAAGTGTTTCCCAATTAAACCGTACGGTTGGCAGGCTTCTTGAACGCGAACTGCCCGTCATGTGGGTTAGCGGTGAAGTCTCCAATTTTGTGCAGGCGGCATCAGGGCATTGGTACTTTACCTTGAAAGATGAAGGGGCTTCCGTCAAGGGGGTGATGTTCAGAAGCAGGGCAGCACTTACCGGTTTTACGCCACGCAGCGGAGACAAGGTTGAAGTCCGGGCCCGGGTTTCCCTGTATGAGCCACGCGGAGATTATCAGCTCCAGGTAGAGGCAATGAGGCGAGCGGGTCAGGGTGATTTGCACGAGGCCTTTTTGCGAATCAAAAAGAAACTTGAGGCAGAGGGTCTGTTTGATGCTGCCATTAAAAAAGCCATCCCCGTGTTTCCAAAGAAGATTGGTGTGGTTACCTCCCTGTCTGCGGCTGCGTTGCACGACGTCCTGACAGCATTGGCCAGAAGGGCGCCTTATGTACCCGTTATTATTTATCCGGCGCAGGTACAGGGACAGGATGCCGTGGCTTCCCTGGTTGCCGCCCTTAACCAGGCCGGGCAAAGACAGGAGGTTGATGTATTGTTGCTGGTGCGGGGCGGTGGCAGCATAGAAGATTTATGGTGTTTCAATAATGAGGCCTTGGCGCGTGTCATTGCCGGGGTTGATATACCTGTTATTAGTGGGGTAGGGCATGAAACCGATTTCACGATCGCCGATTTTGTGGCTGATTTAAGGGCGCCTACGCCTACCGCTGCGGCTGAGCTTGCCTGTATCTCCAGGCAAGATCTGGAGCAACGTATCAACCATGCCCTGAATGTGTTGAATCGAATCCAGACACGTCAAATGGAAATGGCAGGCATGCGGCTTGACAAGGCGGTAAGCCGTCTGGTCTCGCCAGCCCAGCTGTTAACCCAGTACAAACAGAAAAACATGTATTTACTACAGTCTTTAGAGCAACTGCTTATCAGGAAAGTTAGTGCCTGGCAGGCTCGTGTCACATTATTGAACAGGTCATTACAATACAATAAACCGGATATGGCCAAAGAAAGGGTCAGGCTCAGCCAAGCCATGAGCCGGCTTGAACAGATCTGGTGCTTGCAAATGAATAAACGGCGTTCCACCCTTGAGAAAGCGGATAGCAGTTTGCGCAATATGAACCCTCGTGCCGTATTAAGCCGGGGATTCTCGATTACCTATGATGAATTTGGTAATATAGTACGTGACCCTGATACCCTCCAGGCCAAGCAGAAGTTGCGCCTGGAGTTGGAGAAAGGTATTCAAAACGTTGTGGTCATTAAAGACAATAGCAAATAATTGCTTTAAGATCATATGGATTTTTATAAAAGGAAGGAAAATAATGGCACATACATTACCCGCTTTGCCGTATGCACTTGATGCACTGGCTCCGCATATCTCCCAGGAAACGCTTGAGTTTCACTACGGTAAGCACCATCAGACTTACGTTACCAACCTGAATAACCTTATTGCCGGTACAGAATTTGAAAGTGCCAGCCTTGAAGAAATCATTCAAAAATCTTCAGGCGGTGTTTTCAATAACGCGGCCCAGGTATGGAACCACACTTTCTACTGGAACAGCCTGTCTCCTAACGGTGGTGGTGAACCAACAGGTGCTTTGCTGGAAGCTATCAACGCAAAATGGGGCAGTGTAGAGGCATTTAAAGATGCATTCAGTAAATCTGCGGCAGGTAATTTCGGTTCAGGCTGGACATGGCTGGTTAAAAAAGCCGACGGCACACTGGATATCGTGAATACCAGCAATGCAGCTACACCGCTTACAACTAGCGATAAAGCCCTGCTTACCTGTGATGTCTGGGAACATGCTTACTATATTGATTACCGTAACGCACGTCCTAAATACCTGGAAACATTCTGGAATGTTGTTAACTGGGAATTTGCGGCCGCTAACCTGGCCTAATTTCAGTTAAAAAATCCGTTACGGGTTTTGCATTGCGCCCCATATATGGCAACCATATATGGGGTGTGTTTTTTTGATAAAAAATATAAAGCTTAAACTTTTTGGCTGATGCCGGGTTGCATGGCAGGATTGCTTAAAGGCATTTTTCTAGCAGCTCAACGAGAACCCGGTCTGCCTCTGGCTGCATCTCAAGTTTAACAAGTGTTTGCAGGCTGATTTCGGGGCCGGCTTCAATGGTGGCCTCTGCCAAGTCTGCCAGGTTTGCGGGGATGGTAACCGTATAAAGCGTAGAGGTTAACGGGCGGATTTTGGTGGCGGGGTAAAGCTGTTTCCAGTTTTCATGAATGCAGCTGGCAGTGGCAGTGAGGGTAGAGTTTGAGTGGCGTTCAAGTATCGTAATATAATTATTTGCCGGCGCACCAGGAAGGGTACCGCATGCGCCAAGTAAAATGCCCGCAAATATTGCGGTAAAAACCGTTTTCATATGGGTTTCCTTAATGAAATAGGGGTTAATTTGGTAATAGCTTAATAATATCCTGTTCTTTGATATTATTCTTGCTGAACCAGTGCCTGTTCATTTCAAGGGCATATTTTGCTGGCCCGGCAGAGCAGTGGGCGTCATCGCGAAGTGGTTGCATTTCATGGAAATTGAGAATTTCGCCCTGCTCGTTTATGAAGGCGATAGATAAGGGAATATAGGTATTCCGCATCCAGAAGCATAATAGCTGGCTTTGTTCGAATACAAACAGCATGCCGTGCTGTGGGTCAAGCCGGTGACGAAACATCAGGCCTTTTGAGCGCGTTTCATTGGTGTTGGCAATTTCAGCGGTGAACGGGATGTTATTGATAGAAAATTTTTTACTTTCCAGAGC
This sequence comes from Alcaligenaceae bacterium, assembly GCA_012735395.1. GTDB lineage: Bacteria > Pseudomonadota > Gammaproteobacteria > Burkholderiales > Burkholderiaceae_B > Advenella. The sequence continues at coordinate 12,076 of JAAYHN010000277.1, forward strand.
CTGCGGGGTATTGGCCTGTGCGCCTGCCATAGATGACAGCAGGCTACACATAAGCAAAATACCTGAAATAACAGGTTTAATGGGACGTTTTCGCCCCATTAATGTAAAGCTTTGCATTGCTTGAGCCCAGACCTATGCGGCTGTAATGCTTAAAGCCTGTTTGCCTTTTGGGCCCTGGGCGATTTCGAAAGCCACTTTTTGCCCCTCTTTAAGTGTTTTAAAACCATTCATTTGAATGGATGAAAAATGAGCAAAGAGATCTTCACCACCGCCATCTGGGGTAATAAACCCAAAACCCTTGGCATCGTTGAACCATTTGACGGTTCCTGTCTGTTTTTGCTCGTCTCCCTGAGCGACTGTTTCTGTTGATTCGGACATACGCACTGCCTTTGATTAAAAATGATACATAACTGGATAAGCCCTACTTACCCTTTGTACACTTTAAAGCGCTGTTTATTTATCTAAATTTAAAGTGTATCAGAATAATGCTGTTTTAAGTGGGCTCCCGTCAATAGTGGAAATTACCGATTTAGTCCTTAGTGGATATAAGTGTAATAACTATGTTATTCCCATTTACAATATACTTTAACTTATAGACTGTTTTTTTAAGAGAAGATATGGCGCAACAATCAGGACTTGTAACCGAACTGCAGAAGGCAAAACTGGCGCCACCGCCTTTATATCAGGTATTGCTTCTGAATGATGACTACACACCCATGGATTTTGTGGTGATGGTTTTACAGAAATTTTTTGCAAAATCCGAAGAAGATGCTACTTTAATCATGTTGAAAGTGCATCATGAAGGTAAAGCAGTGTGTGGTGTATACCCCAAAGATGTCGCGGCAACCAAAGTGGCCATGGTGGCTCACTATGCCCGCTCCCATCAACATCCCTTACAATGCGTAATGGAACCAGTTGAGGCATAATGAGTCAGACTTTTGTAATGTTGGCAGTTTCAGGAAGTATCGGAGGATGATGTGATTTCACAAGAATTGGAAGTAAGCTTACACATGGCTTTTGTTGACGCCAGATCATCACGTCATGAGTTCATCACGGTCGAGCACTTATTGCTTGCACTGCTGGATAATGCTGCGGCTCTGGATGTGCTTAAGGCATGTAATGCCGATATTGAATCCCTGCGTGGGAAATTGCGTAAATTCGTCAATGAAAATACGCCCATAGTACCCGGGGAAGACGATGTGGATACCCAGCCAACCCTGGGTTTCCAGCGGGTCATACAACGCGCGATCATGCATGTCTCCTCCAATGGCAATAATAAAAACCCGGCAACCGGGGCCAATGTCCTGGTGGCGATATTCAGTGAGAAAGATTCTCATGCCGTGTTTTTCCTGCAGGAAGAAGGGGTTAGCCGCCTTGACGTCGTCAATTATATTTCCCATGGAATTTCAAAAGTGACGCCTCCCAAAGAAGACCGCTCCGAAGACACCGGAGCAGCCATGCACGAACCCAGTGATTTTGATAAAACCCCCCTGGCACTTTATGCCCAGGACCTGAATGCCAATGCGCAGGCGGGGCGAATTGACCCCTTGGTTGGGCGTGATGAAGAAATTGAACGGGTAATCCAGGTATTGTGCCGACGCCGTAAAAACAATCCGCTCCTGGTGGGCGAGGCGGGGGTAGGTAAAACAGCGATTGCCGAAGGTCTGGCGCTTAAAATTGAAAGTTCGGATGTGCCTGAAATCCTGTCTTCGGCACGGGTTTATGCATTGGACATGGGGGCGCTCCTGGCAGGTACCAAATACCGTGGTGATTTTGAACAGCGTCTGAAAGCCCTGCTCAAGCAGCTTGAAGAGCATGAAAACGCAGTGCTTTTCATTGATGAAATTCATACGCTCATTGGTGCGGGGTCGGCCTCCGGCGGCACCATGGATGCTTCCAACCTGCTTAAACCGGCTTTGTCTTCAGGAAAACTGCGTTGCATGGGGGCGACAACCTATAAAGAGTATCGCGGTATTTTTGAAAAAGACCATGCGCTTTCACGTCGTTTTCAGAAAGTGGATGTGGTTGAACCCACTGTTGAACAAACCATCCAGATTCTGCGTGGCCTGAAATCGAAATTTGAAGAACATCATAAAGTCCGTTATTCATCAGCAGCCCTGATAGCGGCTGCCGAGCTGGCCGCCCGTCATATTAATGACCGCCATTTGCCCGATAAGGCGATTGATGTTATTGATGAAGCCGGAGCCGCACAGCGTTTATTGCCAAAATCACGTCAGAAAAAAGTGATAGGAAAAACCGAGATAGAAGCCATTGTTGCCAAAATGGCACGGATTCCGCCCCAAACTGTTTCAAGCGATGACCGGAATAAACTGGCTACCCTTGAACGGGACCTTAAAACAGTGGTGTTTGGGCAAAATGAGGCGATTACGGCACTGGCGGCGGCTATTAAAATGTCACGTTCAGGCCTTGGCAAGCCCGATAAACCAATCGGTTCATTTCTGTTTTCGGGGCCCACGGGTGTGGGGAAAACAGAGGTGGCCAAACAACTGGCATTTACGCTGGGGGTAGAGCTGATCCGTTTTGATATGTCAGAATACATGGAGCGTCATGCCGTCTCCCGTTTGATCGGTGCGCCTCCGGGGTATGTCGGTTTCGACCAGGGTGGGTTATTAACCGAGGCCATCAGCAAGCAGCCTCATTGCGTATTGCTGTTAGACGAAATTGAAAAGGCCCATCCTGATATATTCAATATTCTGCTGCAGGTGATGGATCATGGCGCGCTTACCGATAACAACGGGCGCAAGGCAGACTTTCGCAATGTCATTATTATCATGACAACCAATGCGGGGGCCGAAGTCCTGAACAAACCGGGTATTGGTTTTGCGGCATTGCGCCAGACGGGCGATGAAATGGCCGAGATCAAGCGCATGTTTACGCCAGAGTTCCGTAACCGTCTTGATGCCATCATTCCGTTTGCGGCACTGGGTAAAGATATTATTTTGCGCGTGGTAGACAAGTTCCTGATTGAACTTGAAAATCAGCTGCACGCAAAGCGGGTGGAAGTCACCTTTACCGACGGGCTGCGTAGCTGGCTTGCCGAAAAAGGTTTTGATCCCTTAATGGGGGCAAGGCCGATGCAGCGTCTTATCCAGGATGTCATTCGCCGTGCATTGGCCGATGAGCTGTTGTTTGGCAAGTTGGCCAATGGTGGTTCCGTTTATGTGGATGTCAAAGAGGGTAAAATTTCCCTTGCTTTTGATGAACCCGGTAAAGAGTCAGATGATACCGCCCACAAAGAAGAGGTGCTGGTTCCCTGATGCCTGAGCCGGCCATTCAGCTTGCATGTCACCATTGTGGCCAGCTTCATCGTAAACCGAAGTTGCGCCGCAGGGAACGTGCATCCTGCGTGCGCTGCGGGACCGTTCTTTTGCAACGGGGCAAACTTAATGTGAGTGCCTGGCTGGCCTTGTCAATCGCTGCCTTATGGGTTTTCCTGATTGCCAATATTATGCCGTTTGCCACCCTGTCTTCAACGGGCATGTCGCGCAGCGCCACTTTTCTTGAGGCGGTCCGGGTTACCTGGGAACAGGGGTTCCCGCTGGTTGCCTTAATGTGCCTGATGGTGGGCTTTGCCATACCTTTGCTGCAGTTGCTAATGACTTCCTGGATCCTGTTTTTTCTGGGCATAAAAAAATATCCCTATGGTTTGCGCACGTTTGCGCGCTGGATCTGGTTTTTGAAGCCCTGGTCCATGATCCCCGTTTTTATGCTGGGGGTTCTGGTTGCCGTTGTTAAATTGGCCGATATGGCCTCCCTGGAACCGGAGCCGGGCTTATGGGCGTTTGTCGCACTTACTTTTCTGCTTACTTTTCTTAATAAGCTCAGTTCGCGTAAAATATGGAGTCTTGCCCAGGAAACCGGGGTTGTGAATGATTTACCGGTTGATTCACAACAGGCCCCTTTTGTTCTTGCCTGTGAGGTTTGTTCCCAGGTAACCATGCACCATGAGGCAGAGGGGAAATGCAGTCGCTGTAACACGCATGTGCATTACCGTAAACCCAAACATAAATCGCGTACCCTGGCCTTGCTGGCGGCCGCTGTTGTTTTTTATATACCGGCAAATCTCTATCCCATCATGGTAATTGAAACCTTATTGGGCAGCAGCAATCATACTATTCTGGGGGGCGTGCTGCAGCTTTGGGAGTTGGGTTCATGGGATCTGGCACTGATTGTTTTTATTGCAAGTGTGGTGGTTCCAATTACCAAAATTATTATTATGCTGGTTTTATATATTAACGATAAATCCGGCCAGCACATCCACATGGACCCCCAGTCCGGCCAGGGCCCGAATCAGGCGGGA
>JAAYHN010000278.1 GCA_012735395.1 Alcaligenaceae bacterium
CATATAAAGACCGCCATTAACATCAAGTGTAGCACCAACAATAAAGCCGGCCCGCTCTGAAGCGAGCAATGAAACAGCAACCGCTATTTCCGAGGATTCGGCAAACCTTCCAACGGGAACCTGCTTACTGATTTCATCAAGCATATGGGCAAGGCGTTCTTTGGCACTCAGCACGGGGCCTGGCGATACGGCATTAACCGTCACACCCGTGCCCGCAAGCTGGCGGGCAAAATATCGTGTCAGCGTCATCGCCCCCCCTTTTGCTGCGGAATAATGGGGTGCTGCAACCGTGCCACCATTATGGGACGCCAAAGATGTAATGTTGATTATGCGCCCATACCCCTTTGATTTCATATAGCTGGAAAAAATCTGGCAACTTAAAAAAACACTGCGCAAGTTAATGGATATTATTTCATCGAATTCATCACAGCTAATCTCTTCTGTTGGTGTCCGCTTGGCATAACCAGCGTTATTAACCACGATATCAAGCTTGGACCAGCGCCCGGTCGTTTCCTTCAGTGCGTTTTCAAAGTCCTCTTTTTTACGAACATCAAGTAACATTGCAACCGCTGTTTCTCCTGTTGGATCAAGCTCATTAGCCACTGACTGTGCCTTTTCCAGATCCATATCAGTTACCACGACTTGTGCGCCACCCGCGTGCAGCTCTTTGGCTATCGCCTCACCAATACCCCTTGCCGCACCGGTTACCAATGCCACCCTTCCCGTAAATGACACACCAAACTCTTCTTTTTTTACTGTTTCCATTATTATCTGCTCCACACACTGACCATTCTATTTAAATATTATTTGTAACCCTGTATCAAAAAAAGCCTTGTCAAGTTCTCCGGAAGTAAGCTGCTTACTTCCGGAAGCCCAAAAAACATTATTGACAGCAGGAAGGGCAATACTAGACTTCCGCCTCTAACCAACGGTGTGCCTTTTCAAGCTCAAACGTATAGGCTTCCATAAATCCTGTTTCAGGAGCTGCGGTAAAGTTCCCGGAACGGGCACCTAAATATACTTTCGGATCGCTTGCACTCTTAGGGAGTGTTCCGTTTTGCTGATAGTCGCTTAATACCTTTTTCAACCTTCTTCTGACTGTCGCAATCATCTGATCGGTAGGGGCCAAGTGCTCAAAACTGTGATCGGTAATTGGCCCCATACTCTCAGTAACAGCCTGGTCTTGCATCGATGGGTTGTTAATACCGGTATAGTGGACCATATTCCGTTGGTCTTCACGATTTATACCCCAATCATTATGCTCTCCATCAACCGGCAACCAACGGTCAAACCAGCCCGTTCCATTGGGTTTACGATTAATCTTTTCATACATGGGCTCGCCATCTTTCAAGGTTGTTGTAAAAAACGGATTACCGGCATCTACACCACCCGTAATATCAAAAAGCATCACATGCGTATCATCCATTGGCACCCAGGCTCGCGCAATTGAACGGGTAGAAAATAAAATATTAGGTGTCATGGTCCAGAACGGAAACAAGAAGTGCGCAGCACGCCACGACGTTTGCCCCTGTTCATCTTCACGATAAGCGCCATACATTGCGCCCCACTCCGCCGTTTGAACTTTAAAATCCGGTGCCCGGTTCAAGACGGTCGGACGCAATGGAGAGCCCTCAGGAAGGTCCTCGGCCTGTAAATTGCCCACATGTAAAAAACCCACATGACTGGTATCAATATCACCTTCCAAAGCCTGCAGCCAATTACACTGGCGTTGTAAACACCAAATTTTGCTATCCGGTACCAGATTGGCCTCTATACAGGGAAGCGGGGGTGGATTATCCTGATTTTCACCCATATAAACCCAGACCAATCCATTCCTCTCGGCCGTCTTGTATGCCTTCGCATGCACTTTGGATTTAAAATCCATCCTGCTGGGAACACTTGGCATATCTACACAATTTCCCTCTACGTCAAACTTCCATCCGTGATATACGCAACGAATACCATTTTCTTCATTACGCCCGATAACCAGTGAAGCACAGCGATGAGGACAACGGTGATCCATAATGCCAACACGTCCGGAGGTATCCCGAAAACCAAGCAGTTTCTCACCAAGAATCATTAATCTTATAGGGTCGCCATCCGCTTTAAGTTCACTTGATATCGCAGCGGGAAGCCAGTATTCACGCATGAAATTACCCATTGGGGTGCCTGGACCTACACGAAGAATATCGTTCATTTCTTTGCTACTCATAGCGCTTTGTCTCCTTTATATATTGAAATCAGACACACAATATATTGCCCGTCCTTATACAAAACGGATTATATGATGGGACTCAAAGCGGATCCTATTAAAAATACGTGATAGGTATTAGTAAACCGGAATACAAAAAAACTGACTGAAATGGAATCTTCCCAAGGGGTTTCACACTACTGCCAAACCCATCGCTTATACTTAAAGTATCAACTTCATTCCAACTGCCATTTCACCTATGGAGATTTTCAAGATGAGTTATAACCGTTTTACCAACAAGGTTGCCATTGTTACCGGTGCCGCCAGTGGTTTGGGCGAATCTGCCGCTCTTTCTTTTGCGGCAGAAGGCGCCAAAGTGATTGTTTCCGATATTTCCACTGAAAAAGGACAGGCAGTCGTAGATGCCATCAAGGCGCAGGGTGGACAGGCTTTCTTTATAAAAACAGACGTATCCAATGAAGAAGATGTCAAAAACCTGTTTGCCCTGACAGTAGAACAATACGGGCAAGTAGATGTCATATTTGCCAATGCGGGCATCAATATTGAAGCTGACGTTGATGCACTGGATAGCAAAGACTGGCAGAAAATTATCGACATCAACCTGAATGGTGTTTTTTACTGCAATAAATATGCCGTCCAGCAATTTAAAAAGCAGGGTACGGGCGGTGCCATCGTGAATAATGGCTCTATCCACAGCTTTGTGGCACGCGATAAACTAACGGCTTATTCGGCCTCTAAAGGTGGCGTAAAAATGCTGACCCAAATGGTAGGCACCTCACACGCCAAGGAAGGTATCCGCTGCAATATGGTATGCCCCGGTTATATCAATACGCCATTAACCGAAACCATCACGCCGGAAATCCGGGCAGGTATTGCCGCCCTGCACCCGATTGGCCGCATGGGCGAACCTAAAGAAGTGTCTGCCGCAGTCCTGTTCCTGGCCAGTGACGATGCCTCTTTCATTACCGGCACCACCTTATTGGTTGACGGTGGTTATACCGCCGTTTAAGCATGGCCTGTTACCGGTTACGCTTTCTTCCTGCCAATAAACTGAATGACCGAAGCCAGCCCGGTATGCAACTGGCCCTCATGCACCTCCCGTTCCAGCACGCGCAACAGAACGGGCTCATAATTGGCAAAGTCATGTTCAATCTTGGCTTTGCTCATTAACATATCCAGGTTTTTGGGCCCGCCGGTCTTGCGGGGCAGCTGTTCTTCGGTATAGGCTTCCATCAGGAAAAGGCCACCGGGCTTCAGGCTTTTTTCCACCAAGGGATAAAGCCGTTGCCTGATGGTGCCGGGCAAGTGGGCAAAAATGGAAATTACCGAACCGTAATGGTTTTCTTTTGGCTCAAAGCTGGCCAGGTCAGCCACTTCAGTCTGGATTTGCACCCCTTTTTTCTGTGCCAGCGCCTGCGCTTTGGCCAGCCCGACTTCCGAACTGTCCACACCATGTACATCAAGCCCCTGTGATGCCAGAAAAACGGCATTCCTGCCCTCGCCTTCAGCCAGCGACAGCACCGGCCCTTTCAGCATGGAGGCATGTTCAGCCAGAAAGGTATTGGGTTCTGTCCCATACATATATTCTTCACTGGCATAGCGTTCATTCCACATAATTTATTCCTTTCGCAACGAATTTAAAAATTGGCAATACTTAGAGTATTTTTCACTATCTTAGTTCAAGTTCCGGTTTCTTCCTGACATTCCCCCACTTTTCATAAGATAGAATAGCAACCCGATTGTTCCATATAAGGAACAATCATATTCATGAAAACCGTTTTTCAATATCCTGCGCTTGTGTATAGTGAACACCATACGATTAACGCTTAATACCCTCATAAAACACAGGGGCAGGAGCCATATATGAATACCAACACTAACAACCCCACCGTTACCCGTTCACGCAGTGTAGAGCAGCTTATTACCGGCCAGGCCACCTCGGATGGCGCCGGTGTCAAGCTGACCCGGGTACTGACCCAGAACCTGCAGCGTCGCCTGGACCCTTTCCTGATGCTGGACAACTTTGGCAGCGACAAGGCCGATGACTACATTGCCGGTTTCCCCGACCACCCGCACCGTGGCTTTGAAACCATTACCTACATGATTGCCGGCCGCATGCTGCACCGTGACAGCGCAGGTCACGAGGGCCTGCTGCAAAATGGCGGCGTGCAATGGATGATGGCGGGCAAAGGGGTGATTCACTCTGAAATCCCGCAACAGGAAGAAGGCCTGATGGAAGGTTTCCAGCTATGGCTGAACCTGGCAGCCAAAAACAAAATGGATACCCCTTGGTATCGGGACATCTCGGCCGAACAACTGCCCCGTCTTACCACCCCTGACAATGTTGAGGTGACGGTGATTGCCGGTCAAAGCCATGGTGTGGAAGGCGCCGTTACACGTGAAGTAACCGAACCCTTGTACCTGGATATCCATATGCCAGCCAACAGCCGTTTTGAACAGCCCATACCCGCCATCCACAATGCGTTTGTGTATGTTTACCGGGGTGAGGTCAGCATCAACGGCAAAACGGTCAATACTAAAAAAATGGCGATTCTGGCCAATGATGCACAGGCCGATGGCGTGGTCATTGAAGCTGGCAGCGATGCCAAAGTATTATTGATCTCAGGCCAGCCCCTGAATGAACCCATTGCACAATACGGGCCATTTGTCATGAATACCCAGGAAGAGCTGTACCAGACTTTCCAGGATTACCGTGATGGCAAGTTTGGAGATGCCAGCCCACAATAATAACGCCCATTGTGAGGCAATGAAAAGCCGGGTTATCAATGCTATGATGCAATAAACAATGAAACCGCTTCTTTCAATGAAAGAAGCATTCGGGCAGGGCCTTACCCTGTCAAACCCGGCATAGCAACGTACACAATGAAAAACGGCAATAATACCCCACCCAACAATTTCTTCAATAATATGTCCCGGCGACCGGGCGGCACACCCCAGCAGCCCCAGCGCAAAACCTGGACGATCTTATTCATTGTCCTGGTCATTAACTACCTGCTTATGCAATGGTTTCTGGGGGGCAGCAATAATGCCGTACCGGTTCCGTATACGGTATTCAAGCAGCAGGTTGCCAGCGGCAATGTCCACGCCATCCATAGCCAGGGTACAAGCATACAGGGGCAATTCACCAACCCGGTCACTCTGCCGGCCCTTGAGGGCAGCCCACAGCAGGCCGGTTCCGCCCCGCCACGCAGCGTAAGTACCTTTACCACGGTAGTGCCAGACTTTGCCGACCCCGGCCTTGAGTCTTTCCTGGCAACGCATAATGTACAAATCAGCGCCCGTCCCATTGAAAGCGGCAGCTCGCTATCGGGCCTGCTGTTTGGCTTTGGCCCTGTCCTGCTTATTATCGCTTTTTATGTATGGCTGTACCGGCGTGCCGCCAAACAGGCCGGTGGCATGGGAGCCGGCATGTTTGGCCTGGGCAAAAGCAAGGCTCGCCGCTACGACCAGTCGCAGGAAAAGAAAGTCTCATTTGAAGACGTTGCCGGTATTGACGAGGCTGAAAATGAATTGGTGGAAATTGTTGATTTCCTGAAGAACCCCAAAAAATATACCGCCCTGGGTGCCACCGCCCCAAAAGGCATTCTATTGGTGGGCGCGCCGGGCACAGGTAAAACCCTGCTGGCCAAAGCCGTTGCCGGAGAGGCCGATGTGCCTTTCTTTTCCATGAGCGGTTCCGAATTCGTGGAAATGATTGTCGGTGTGGGTGCCGCCCGTGTCCGCGACTTGTTCAAGCAGGCCCGTGAACACGCCCCCTCCATTATTTTTATTGATGAAATTGACTCCATTGGCCGTGCACGCGGACAGGCGGTGATGGGTGGTGCCAGCGAACAGGAACAAACCCTTAACCAGATCCTGACCGAAATGGATGGTTTTTCAGGCAAAGAAGACGTGATTGTCCTTGCCGCCACCAACCAGCCGGAAACCCTTGACAAGGCCCTGTTAAGGGCCGGTCGTTTTGACCGCCGGGTGGTGGTGAACCTGCCCGACAAAACCGGCCGTGAAGCCATTCTGCAGGTGCATACCCGCGAAAAACCCCTGGCGGCAGAGCTTGACCTGATGGAAGTTGCGGCCACCACGCCCGGTCTGTCGGGTGCCGACCTTAAAAACTTGTGCAATGAGGCCGCCTTGCTGGCAGCAAAACGCGGGCAGGCTGAAATCCGGCAAAAAGACTTTATTGACGCCCTTGAAAAAATCATCCTGGGCCCGGAACGCCCCATCATTTTAAGCAATGCCGACCGCGAGCGGATTGCCTACCATGAAAGCGGACATGCCATTCTTGGTCTGGTGGTACCCGGTGCCGATCCGGTCAACCGGGTCACCATTGTGCCACGCGGGCAGGCGCTGGGCGTGACTTACCAACGCCCGCCTGCCGACCGTTACAACTACCCGGAAGCCTATCTGCGGGCACGGATTATTGGCATGCTGGGCGGCCGTGCCGCCGAAGAAGTGGTGTATGGCACCAAAACCACCGGTGCTGAAAATGATATTGAACAGGCCACCGAACTGGCCCGCAGCATGGTAACCCGCTGGGGCATGAGTGAAAAGCTGGGTATGGTGCAACTGGCTTCCCGCCAAAACCCTTATCTTGGTGTCGGCCAGCGGCAACTTGATGCGGTCAGCGAGCAAACCGCTGCCCTGATTGATGCCGAAGTGCATAAGATCATCAATGACAGCCATGAGCAGGCCAAACAATTGCTGCGTGAACACAGGCACCAGCTGGATGCCCTGGTAGCGGCCCTGTTAAGCAGGGAAACCCTGGATGAACATGAAATTCTTGAGGTCACCGGCCTGCCGCCGGCACCGGCACTGAAAGACTTGCCCAACCCGGTCAAGCCGGAAAACACCGGGGCCTGATTCAGCCCACGGCAGCCACTGCCAACCCCCTTTCCATCTGGCAAATAAAGCAGGAAGGGGGGTAGAAAATACTGGTTTACCCGTACATGCGCAAAGTATGTTACAATGCCATATTGTCGCGTTGACAATAACATAATAAATCACGGGTATCTGGTACTTAACCCTTACCACATGGCTTTAAAATTTAAACAATTTAAAGTGTTCTGAATCCTGATTGACACTCAGGCTAGCTATACATCTTCCCCTTACGGGAACGCTACATCTCAGTATCCGTTCAGCGCCCTGGCGCACATCTGCAACAAAACGCCTGCTTAACGCGAATGGCTTAAGCAAGTGCGCATGTCTATTATTTTTTAACTATACAGGAGAGAATAGCTTATGGCCAAAGAAGCATTAATCGAAATGAGTGGCTTGGTAACCGAAGTTCTGCCTGACTCACGTTTTCGCGTTACCCTAGATAACGGTCACCCGTTAATCGCTTACACGGGTGGCAAAATGCGTAAACACCATATCCGTATCCTGGCGGGTGATAAAGTATCACTGGAAATGTCACCATACGATATGAACAAAGGTCGCATTACCTTCCGCCACCTGCCCGGTCGTCCGGCTGGTGCCAGCACAACCGGCAACAAGTCGCGTAACCGCCGCTAAAGTTCACCCAATACACGGCGTAAAACCCGGAAAAGCCCCCAAACCCTGTCCGATTATCGGGGTTTGGGGGCTTTTTGCATTTCCGCCACCAGCGTCTCAACCAGTTGTGCCGCAGACATTTCACGGGCCAGATAGGCGGCCTGCCCAGCCCATTGGGCGGCGAACTCAAAATTTCCATTCTTGTTGGCCGCTGCAATCAGGGCCTTGCCGGCATCATACGTCATGGGGTAACCCGGTGTGGCAGGCGCACTTGCCGTATCC
>JAAYHN010000279.1 GCA_012735395.1 Alcaligenaceae bacterium
CGAGTAACCCTGGTTGGCATTGGCGTTAACACGCCAGTCGGCTTGGCTGAGATATTCATCAATGCTGGTTTGGGCATTGATCAGGCTTTCCTGTGACATGCGTTTATCCTTGAAAAACTATATATGGTGTTTTTATGGATATTAAACACAAGATATAGTTGTTTCAAGGGTGGGTTTGCAATAAAAGCGGATAGCTTGATCTGGATTAATCTTCTATCGGTTCCCACGCAGGAGGGAATTGTTCGCAACTCATCAGGAAAATTCAGCTGCTTCAACATTAATGGAAATTAATAATGATAGCGGCATTGCACAATATATAAAGTATTTGTGCTTTCATCACATGTATAAACAAGCCTGTGCTCTAAAGTGATACGCCTGGACCAGTAACCACTTAACTCATATTTAAGTGGTTCTGGATTACCCTTTCCTTCGTAGGGCGTGCGCTTGATTTCCTTGATTAAGCTATTGATGCTTTTCAGGATTATTTTATTGTTGGTTTGCCAATAGATATAATCGTCCCATGCCTCATCTGACCAGGCTAAAATCACGACTCATTGCCTTCATCATGGATTTCAGCTGTTTTTGCTTTACCGGCCTTGATTTGCGCAATAGACTTATTAAGACGCTGGGCATTATTTTTATTTGATAATAAATACCGGGTTGTTTCGTAAGAATTAAAGTCTTGCAAACTCATCATAACAACAGGCTCTGCATTGGCCCGATTAATAAGCAAAGGCGTATGATTGGCATTAATCAGGTCCATTTCAGAGGCAAGGTTTGCTCTTAGGGCAGTGTATGTAATTGATCTCATAAAGTGCTCCTCTTGATGTACAGAATATTGTACATGATTGGGGCTATTTAAACAATCACGAAGCGCATGGTTTGTACGATTTTATCCAGCTACATTTTAGTAGCAATTTTCCTCGTTTCCATGCCCCTCGTGGGAGTGCATACAGTCAGCTTCCTGCGCAGAAACACCTCTTAGCCCAGCTTTTGCCCCATGCCTGCCATAAATAGGGCAGCCAGAATAAATAAAACCCCAAAGAACTTATTCATTCTAGCCGCATGATGCGGGTTGCGCATGAGATGCATGACCTTGGCCGCCAGACCGGTATAAACGGCCATCACGGCCAGGTCCACAGCGCAAAGGGTAGTGGCAATTAACGCATACTGGATAAGCAGCGGTTGGGACAGGTCCAGGAACTGCGGAATGACCGCCAGCAGGAAAATGGCCCCTTTGGGGTTCATGATATTCACCAGGATGCCCTGCATAACCAGTTTGTGAGCCGGCGTATTGGGTATGGAGTCTTGCTCAAGTCGGATCATGGCTACCGGCGAACGGTATTGTTTATAGCCCAGGTAAATAAGATAAAGCACACCTGCCCACTTGACAATATTAAACGCTGTTTCAGAGGTGGCTAGCAGGGCACCAACACCAATCACGCTAATGACAAACTGGATGGCCAGGCCAATAGCCAGGCCAATGGCATTCCAGTACCCGCGTTTGAAGCCAAAGCGCAAACCCGATGACATGGACGCCACGGCACCCGGCCCGGGTGAGATTGAAATAGCCCAGGAAGCGGCAAAAAGGGTAAGCCAGACGGAAAGAGACATGGTGTATTGTGAATTGGAAAACAGGGTGTGTATGCTAATGCGATAAACCACGACTCCGGCTTCTGACAGAAGGGTAAAACGGAAATGAGGTAAAGCGTGAATCGGAAATTTTTGATAAAGAAAATTGTAGCGCAGTTGAGAGTTGAAATCCCGTTTTTAAAATAATTGTCAATTTGTGGCCTTTGTTTTTTTCTCTTTGTGTTATTAGGGTAAAGCGGTTTAATATACCTGTTACAACTTCATTGGTGTTTGCCATCTACTTCAAGTACGAAATGCCTATAATATTACGTTCCGGTGTTTTCCTTTTCGAGCAATTATGAAACGAATTCTATCCCTCATTAGTGTTTTTTTGCTGTCAACGCTGCTGTCAGGTTGCGGCTATAACCAAATCCAGACACTGGATGAAAGCGTCAAGGCGGCCTGGTCCGAGACCCTTAACCAGTACCAGCGTCGTGCCGATCTGGTGCCCCAGCTGGTTGCCAGTGTGAATGCCTATATGGTTAATGAAAGGGAAGTGTTAACCGAAGTCACCAATGCCCGTTCCCGGGTGGGGTCCATTCAGGTATCGGCAGACAAACTGCCTACCGGCGAGGAGCTGGCCCAGTTCCAGGCCGCCCAGGGACAGCTTACTTCCGCCCTGTCCCGCTTGATTGCTGTGTCAGAAAACTACCCGCAACTCAAGGCGGATGCCTTGTTCCGTGACCTGAACGTGCAGCTGGAAGGCACTGAAAACCGGATAGCCACTGCCCGTGGCCGTTATATCAAAGAGGTTCAGTCTTACAATACTTTAATTCGCCAGTTTCCCACCCTGATTACCGCTAAAATCTTTGGCTATGATGTCAAACCCAATTTTGGCGTAGAAAACCAGGCGGAAATCATGCGGGCACCCGAAGTGAAATTTGATATTTCACCACGTGTCAACACACCGGCAGCGGCGCAGTAATGACAGCTATCTACCGTCATCATGCAGCGATAGCGCGGTATTTTCTGCCCATTCTGCTGGCGCTGTCAGTCTTGTTCGGCTTGCAGGCCGGTGCCCAAGAGTTGGTGCCGGTACCTGCGCTTGAAGCCAGGGTAACTGACCTAACCGGTACTTTGTCGCCAGAACAGGCTGCAACGCTGGAACAGAAACTGGCCGCTCTTGAACAAAGCAAGGGGGCGCAGGTTTTTGTGCTAATGCTGCCTACGGTACAGCCCGATACGGTTGAAACCTATGCGCGCCGGGTGTTTGATGAATGGAAAGTGGGCCGTGCCAAAATTGATGACGGGATTTTATTCCTGATTGCCAAAGACGATCGCAGAATGCGGCTGGAAGTAGGCTATGGGCTGGAAGGCGCGGTGCCCGATGTGCTGGCGGCGCGTATTATCAATGATCATGTGGCACCGCATTTCAAAATGAATGATTATGCCGGTGGCACAGCGGCAGGGGTTGGTGCGCTGGTCACACTGATTGAACAAGAAGAGTTGCCGCCCCCCGATAATGACTGGCAGCAATCCTCTGAATTTGAAGAAGACTGGCCCTTTTTCATTTTCCTGGTGTTTTTTATTTCCCTGTGGCCGGCCTTGCTGGCAGCCATTATTGCGGGCATTGTTATTTTGGGTATTACCGGCAGCCTGGGTTTTGCCCTGATTGCCGCAGTCGCCGGCTTTTTAATCAGCATCATTGCCCACAAATTCATGCCTGCCCGCAGCATTAGTAATGCCAGCCGTAACCGTCGTGGTGATTACGGCCGTGGCGGTTTTGGTGGTGGCTTCGGTGGTGGTGGCGGTTTTGGCGGGGGTGGCGGCGGCTTCGGTGGCGGCGGTGGTGGTAGCAGTGGCGGAGGAGGTGCTTCAGGTGGCTGGTAAATGGTTAAAATGGCTTGATCTTGACTCGCTGCATGGCAGGTGGTTGCGCCGCAAATATTTTCATGCAAAATTCATGGAAGAATTAACCGGGCAGATTCGGCAAAGCGAAGAACAGCACCATCATGGTGAGCTGGTAATTGGCATTGAAGCGGTCACCCCAACACATATCCGGCACAGCACCGACCGTGCCCACGAGGTATTCGGTCGCCTGCGGGTATGGGATACCCCGCTTAAAACAGGGGTTTTGCTTTATATCGCACTGGACAGCCACAAAATAGAAATTATTGCCGACAGGGGTATTAAGGCCGGCAGCCATGAATGGGAGGCCGTTTGCCAAGGGCTTGAATTCCGCTTTGCCGAAGGCAAATACCAGGAAGGCATTACCGAAGCCGTGATTCGGCTGGAAGCGATTCTGGCGCAATACTGCGCGCAGGAACCGGGCGAAAATGGCCCCAATTACCTGCCTGATGCGCCGGTGATGCTTTAAATTCAGGCGTTTCCATTAACCCGTGGCGGTTCCCACGCAGGAGCATGGGAACCAGGATCTTTCTGTGGCCTGCGTGGGAATGCATACGGGCAGTCAGAGATGCTTGGTGTTTCGTTGGCGCTTTTTGCCCCTGCGTGAGAATGCATACAGACTATCAATGCAGCTTGGCCGCCAGTGACTTGATCACCATATTACGGCGGGCACTGGTCGCGAAATGCTCGCTCATTTTTGACCACTGCGGCTGGCTGCGGGCTTCTTTTATTTCTTCGGGCAGTTCGCCTTCCTTGAACTGCTCGGTCATGTTTTCCGTGTTCAGGGTAATGGGAGCCATATCGGCATGGCCCCGCATTTCCAGTGCTTCCAGCAATTGCAGGCTGCGAACTGCCAGCAGGCGGATTACCGGGTCATCCAGGGAAATTTCCTGGTAACCCTGCAGCTTTCCCCAAAGCCGCTTGCCGAATTTATCCACCCCCTGCCAGACGCTGCCTATAACACCACCTATCAAGGTGGCCGTGCCAAG
The DNA here is from genome assembly GCA_012735395.1 of Alcaligenaceae bacterium. Taxonomy (GTDB): domain Bacteria; phylum Pseudomonadota; class Gammaproteobacteria; order Burkholderiales; family Burkholderiaceae_B; genus Advenella. The sequence goes on from JAAYHN010000279.1 coordinate 4,470, forward strand.
GCTGAGGCCGGCTGACATGACATCAACTGCGGCACCTGCCATGGCGCCCGCTGCAAAACCTTTGCTAACCTGGATGCCCATTTCCACCAGCGCCTGTGACTGGAACAGGTCCATGCCCCAGCGTCCTTCTTCAATAGGCAGGGGTTGGCCCGGGTAGTCTTCTGGCCGGAAGCGGTAATGTGCCAGCAAAGCCTGGATACTGTCCCGCTCTCGCTGGCGAATCACGTCTTGCAGCAGGGTGATGGCCGTTTCAATGCTTTGTGCATCACTTTGACAGGTATCCCGGTAGGCTGCCGTGTCAATCAGCAGTTCGGCAACCATGTTATAGGCAATTTCCCGCCGTAAATGCCGCTGTTTACGGACGTCGGCAGACAGGTTTTGCAGGGTTTGGGCATGACTGTCCAATACCAGCGCCAGTTTCTGGTAGAGCTGTTCTTCTCCATCAAGGGCCGGGGCTACCGTATCGAACTCGATGCTTAAATGCAGCCCCAGATTGCCCAGGGCGGTTTTCCAGTCACTCAGGTAGTTGTGGCTGCTATGCATGAAATTCAGGATGGGAACCAGCGGTTTTCCACAGCGATTTAAAATGGCCAGCTCATCTTTATGTTTGGCCAGGACAGGGTCGCGGATATCAATAATATATAAACCGGCATCACACTCAAGCAGTTTGCCCAGGACCCTGGCTTCCTGTTCAAAGCGCCGGCTGCTTTCGGGCGTATCCAGAAACAGCCGGATGCTTTGCGGGCCATCCAGGCGGGAAGTGCTTTGTTGGGTCTGTTCCTTGAGCTGGTCAAGATAGTCAAGCAGGGCAATGCCATCTTCCAGCCCGGGGGTATCAAACAGTTCAATGGCGGGCTGGCCGTCCAGAAACAGCCGGGCGCCTTCAACATGACGGGTTGTGCCGGGAAAATCGGCCACTTCGCCGAAATTGCTGTCATGGGTCAGGGTTCTTAACAGGGAGGTTTTGCCGGTATTGGTATGGCCGACAACGGCCAGTTTCAGTATTTGGGGTGTGTTGTCGGTGCTCATTCTTTTTCTATCCATTCAGACAGGGTTGCAGGGCTGTCGTGCAACTGGTGGCTGGCAAAACCGGCCTGTTGCAGGCGTTCTTTCCATAAGGCGAGACGCCTGTCATTGCCGTGTTCGCCTGCCTGCAGGTAGATGTCTGTTTTCTGTGTCAGGTTGGCCAGGTCGGTAATAAAATGCAGGGTCCCCCGGTCGGGAGTTTGTTGGGCATCACAAACAACAAGCAAGGCGGGTACGGTTTGCCGGTTCATGAGGGCAAGCAGCTGGTGACGCTGCTCACGGGTTTCAAGAATACCCCGGTCATGTACGGTGGCAGCCAGTGTAAAGGGAGGCCATGTGCTGCGTGGGCTTAACTCCAGCCCGATGACAAGGCGTTCTGCTAGTGTGTTGGTGTTATGGTGCGCAGGGTTGTGTCGGGCGGTTTGCAGGGCTGGTGCCGGGGCATCAATGCCAATGTGTTCGCTGTGAGGTGATAGCCTGTCAACCAGGCCGGCATAGGCGGGCAGGGTTTCGTCGATATCGGTTTGCCGAATGAATTGCCGGACCTTGAACAGGCAGAACAGGAAACTGGCAAGACGCAGCAGCAGGCCGTAAACGCAAACGGCACCCATCAGCCAGGATGACCAGGCGGTTTGTGCCGCCGTATTGGCAAGGCTTTGTGCATTGCTTTGCTGGATAATATCAACCGGGGGAATGCTGAAACCCAGTAAACCGGGCAGGAAACCGATGGTTTGGGTGAGGGTGACAAAAGAAGAAGCGGGTAAAATAGTGGTTTCCCAGCCAAAAGTATACTGTCTGGCCGCCAGCAGGGCCAGCAGGGTCATCATTGCCGAACCCATAATAAGTACCCATACGCCATGGCTGATGGCTGCCAGCAGCCAGCGCAGGCTGTTGTTCTGGTTAAGTACGTTAACCAGTGCCTGGGGGGCGATGGTGGCATCGGGCCCACGGGCCAGTTTCCTGCAAAGCCACAGCCATGCCTTGCCCAGCAAGGTGCCGCCGTGGTAGGGCGTGAGGAAAGACAGCAACCATAATATATAGGTCAATAAATGCAGTCCCAACAGCGTCACCAGGGCCAGTAACAGGTTGACATGGCGTGTTCCCAGGGTACTGCTGGCGGCAAAGATGCCGGTGAAAACAGCCAGTATCGCCATGGCCCATAAGGCAAGACGGGCCTGTTGGGTCCATTTTCCAATAATAGAAGACAGGCCATCGCGTTGTGCGATTAAAGCGGCACGCCGGATAATTTTATTTTTGACGGGTTCGTTGGTGTGACGGATTTGATGCAGCAGGGTGCTGTCATCAATAGGGCCCCAGTGTTCTTCACGAAGCCTGAGTGTTTCCGTTAGCCAGTAATCCTTTAATGAGTGCCGCGACATAGATAATCGTAAATTGATAATGCAAATATACGATTATTGCCCTTATTTGAACCACTTGTCTAATGTTTGGTGGGTTTTTTGTTTAACTTCTGGCGTAATGTAGAAGGCAACGGTTGCCAGCGCGGCGGCAATCACACCGAGGTCATCGGTAAAACCGGCAGCGGGAATGAAATCGGGAATGGCGTCTACCGGGAAAACCAGGTAGGCCAGGGCACCATAAATGATGCGTTTGGCCCAGGCCGGTGTGGCCGGGCTTTGTACGGCAAAAAACAGGTACAGGGCTTTTTCCATGACGGGTTTACCTGCTTTTTTGGCCAGGCGGGCAATTTTACTGATAATGCCCGCTTGTTTGATGTTGGTGGTGCTGTTACTGAAATGAGACTGAATCATGTCTTTTCCTTAAAAACCGCGTGCATTGACGGGATGCACGCAATTTGTAAAGCATGCACTTATTTCTTTTTGGTGACCAGGCCGTAAACAAACAGCACGATCAGGGCACCAACGACTGAACCAATGAAGCGCGCACTGCTGCCG
>JAAYHN010000280.1 GCA_012735395.1 Alcaligenaceae bacterium
CAGTATGCCCTTAACCAGTGGCAGGCCTTGACACGCTATCTGGATGACGGGGAAATTGAAATCGATAATAATGCGGCAGAACGGGCATTACGTGGCGTGGCAATTGGTCGCAAAAATTATCTATTCCTGGGTTCGGATGCGGGTGGTGAGCGGGCGGCAACGCTTTACAGTTTGCTGGGCACGGCCAAACTGAACGGGATCAATCCCGAAGCGTACCTGCGTCATGTGCTGTCGGTGATTGCCGACTATCCGGTTAATCGCGTAGACGAGTTATTGCCTTGGCGAGTGCAGCTGTAAAAACAAGTTTTAAGCTGTCAATACGGTATGGGGCGGAGCATTACGACTTAAAGCAGAAATACCTAATAATGAAGCCATCGAATAAAGTGATAGGTGAACCAGTTTCAATCTGATCTGACAAAATTCTTACAAAAAGGAGAGTTACCCGTTTGAATATAGGTGTCGAGTCATTATCCGATAGTCCCAACCGGATTTTCAAGGTGGGTTGGGTTTACCGGACTCTTACAACTCCTACGCAATTTTCTTGAACGTTTTATCTGTTAGTTCACGAATAACGGATTCATTGTTGACCAAAGCATCATAGAAATGGATTTCATCTACAGTTAGCCCCATCTCCTGACCACGAAAACGGCTTTTTTGCGTCCATTTTTTCCATTTTAGACAACCATATGAGACAGTGTCCAATATCCAGTTCACCAGCACCAAACTTAGACTTTAAGCAACACTTGCAGTATAATCGCCCCTTCGCAGGAGAGAGGGGCTGAAATGCCTCCGCCGAAGGCGCAAACTCCCATAATCGCTCAGGCATCATTACTGCGAATCAGATTCGGAAGTGGCTGTTATTTTGGTATCCAGCGCAACAACCGTAACGCCAGCTGGAGAGAGGTTGCCATGCAATCCACCGAAGGGGCAAGCAGTTATTTACTGCGTAAACTCTCAGGTAAAAGGACAGGGGGAGAGGCAACACACTTTAAAGGATTTTCGTGTGCTTCTTTACATCTATCTGATCGCCATCACTGCTGAGGCCATGTCCGGAGCCCTTGCCGCAGGCCGGCGCAATATGGACATGTTTGGCGTGGCTTTTATTGCCTTTATTACCGCCCTGGGGGGCGGTACGGTACGTGATATGCTGCTGGGCAATTACCCGGTAACCTGGACCCAGCACCCGATGTATATCTACATGACCATTTCCGCTGGCCTGTTCACCATTCTGGTTGCCCGCTATATGCACCGCCTGCACTCCATCTTCCTGCTGCTTGATGCCATGGGCCTGATTGCCTTTACTATTATTGGCTGCAACGTTGCGCTAAGGTTGAATTACAGCCCCACCGTTGTGGTTATGGCAGGCATTACAACGGGTATATTTGGCGGTATTTTGCGCGATATCCTGTGCAACCGTACACCCATGGTGCTGCGCAAAGAACTGTATGCCAGCGTATCCCTGCTGGTTGCCATTCTTTACCTGTGCCTGCTCCATTTTGGCGTCAACCATGACATCAACCTGCTGGCCTCGTTTGGTTTTGGCCTGAGCCTGCGGCTGGCGGCAATCCGCTGGGGCTGGACATTACCCATGTTTTCTTATGCCCCGGGGCGTTGGGGTGAGTGACTGGCAAAAAAGGTAATACACACCTTTAACCCGCCCAGCGCAGAAGGTTCCGCCCTGACCTGCCCGCCATAAGCCGTCACCAGCTCCCTGACAATATCAAGCCCCAGGCCTGATCCGGGCGTATTTTCATCTGTGCGCACACCGCGCCTGAAAATACGCTCATATTCATCGGCCGACAAACCCCGGCCATTATCCTCTACCACGATTTCCGTAAACCCACCGTGGCTTGACGCACTCACAAGCACCCGGCTCGCCGTCCATTTGCAGGCATTATCAATCACATTGCCCACCATTTCATGCAAATCACGCTCATCGCCCATGAAGAAAATATCATCAGGCAGATGTGCCGTATCAAAGGAGATGTTTTTTTCGGCATACAGGCGCTGCATGACTCTTAGCAGTCCATTAACTACATCGGCAATGTTAACCCGTGCGCCGCCAATACTCCCTGCCCCCTTGCCATGGGTTCTGTTCAAATGATAATTCACCTGATGTAGGGCGGTTTTAACCTGTTCTTTTACCAGCACAGCCAGCTCTGACGGCTCATGCCGGGCCGCATTGGTAATAATGGTTAACGGGGTTTTTATGGCATGCGCCAGATTACTGGCCTGTGTGCGGGCGCGCTCAACCCCTTTTTCATTTAAAGAAAGAACCGCATTAAAGTCACTAACCAGCAACTGTACTTCTGCCGGATAATTTCCCTCTATGCGGGCTGTTTTGCCTTCATGAATATTAGCCAGCCCTTTACGTAAACGTTCAAACGGCCGCAAACCCAGGTACAGCTGCAGGCACACTGCCGTGATAAGCCCAGCCGCCAGCATAAACAGGGCGATGATCAGGATTTTTGTAAACTGCGCAATGGGTTCCAGCACTATTTTTTGCTCTACTGCCATCGTTATTTGTAGCGGCACTTCATTTTGGGAAGACAACAGAATCATTCGTCTGACCGCAAACAAAGGAACATTATCCGGTCCATTCACGGCCTGCAGGTCTGCCTCATCCCGGCTTACGTGCATTTCCGTGGGCAAAACCGTATCCCACAACGAGCGTGAGCGCAAACGCCCCTCTGCCATGATTTTTCTGTCTTGACCAATACGGTCAATTTGCCAGTACAAACCGGATAAAGGGGCATTAAAGCGGGGGTCGGTTAAATCCTGGAACACCTGCGGGTTATCTTTTTCATCCAGTGTCACCAGGGCAATCAGTTGATTAAGATGGATCTGTAAATTATCGGCCTGCTGATGGATAACGTGATGTTTGAATAAAGACTGCAACCCCCAGCCAGCCAGTACCAGGGCAACAATAACCCATATAACCGTACCCACCAGCAAACGCGAGCGCAGCGAAGATAAAAAAGACATAAGCAAATACTACGCCTGTACGGTTAAACGGTATCCCAGCCCACGCACGGTTTCAATCGTATCAACCGGCAGTTTTTTACGTAAACGCGCCACAAAAACATCGATGGTATTTGAATCACGTTCGGAATCATGCTCATAAATATGCTCCATCAGGGTTGTGCGGGAAATCACTTCCCCTTGATGATGCATTAAAAATGCAATCACCATGTATTCATGACTGGTTAACGTTAATGGATGACCATCCAGCATCAGCCTTGTATTACGGGTATCCAGCGTAAGACGGCCACACGCCAGCATGGCGCTGGCATGCCCGGCAGAGCGCCGCAGCAAGGCCCTTAAACGGGCCAGCAGCTCTTCGGAATGGAAAGGTTTGGTTAAGTAATCATCGGCCCCGGCATCAATTCCCGTGACTTTTTCATACCAGTTATCCCGTGCCGTTAATATAAGTACCGGCATTTTATGCCCCGCTTCCCGCCATTTTTTTAACACGGAAATACCATCCATTTCAGGCAGGCCAAGGTCAAGAATAACCGCATCAAAGGCTTCAACATCGCCCAGAAACCAGGCATCCCGGCCATTATCGGCATGGGAAACCACATAAGCGGCCGTACTTAGCGTGCTTTTCAGCTGCTCGGCCAGGGTTAACTCATCTTCAACCAGTAATATCCGCATGCCTGTCAGTCCTCATCCACGTCAAGTATCCGGCCACTGCTGGCATCCACTTCCAGCTCAATGCGACGCCCGGAAGGCTGCAGGATTTTAATTTCATAAACCCAGCTTTCACCGTCGTCGTCATCATCGTCATGATCCAGCTCTACCTTGATGACTTCACCCGCATGCGTTTGCCCGATTATTTTCAATATGGTACGCAAAGGCAAAATTTTACCGGCTTGCACGGCACGTTGCGCCTCTTCATGATCGTCATCGGCCAAGACCGTGGATGGCCCCCAGCCCGCTATTATCAGGAATAAAACACCCACTGCGGACAATAGCCCTTTTTTTAAACGTATCACCATGTATCCCGTAAAAAATCTCCATGAAAACCAACTGGCATTATGCGCCTTTATACCAGAACAAACATGAACGGTTCATGAACAAACGCTTCAGATTCAGTTCATATACCCCCAGGCATAATGACAGCATGTTCAGGTCAGGTAACACCAAAACCTTAATTTCTTACTATTTATGGAGTTATATTTTATGAAAAGCTTAGCCTATACCACATCACGTTTAATGTTAAGTGCCGCTTTAATTGGAGCGGGCACTTTCTCTACACTAGCACTGGCCGATGATGACCTGCGCAAATACCATGCTTCTCCGGCTAAAAATATATTAAGCACTAAACAGGTTGTCAATATCCTGGAAAAAAATGGCTATAAACGCATCCACGATATTGAGCTGGATGATGGTTTATATGAAGCCGAAGCCTATAACAGAAAAGGCCAGGAGGTGGATATCAAGCTTCATCCCGTCAGTGGCAAAATTCTTCGTGTAAAAATTGACGATTAACACCAAAAACCGGCTTCCTGTTTAAATGCCCGTTATCTGAACGCACTTGGGGATTGGGTGGCGTCAGGCAACGGGCATCTATTGCGTTTTTTAATTGTACTTATGCGGCTTTTTCCATCAAGGCCTGCTCAACGTTGTAACGGAATAACCAATCATAACGCTCTTTCACTTTAGCCGGCGTCCATTCACGGCTAACGTAGGCAGCAGCCCCTGTGGCATTTGCCAGTTCCGGGTTATGAAAGCGACGGCCATTTTCGGTCGATTTTTCCACAATTTGCGTACACCGTTCCAGGCGGGCCCGTTCAAAAGCCTGTAACGCTTTTTCAACGCTCCCGTTTTGCGCCAACGCATCGGCAATAACATAACCGTCTTCAATCGCCATGCCTGCTCCCTGGGCAAGGAATGGCAAAGTGGGATGTGCCGCGTCTCCCAGTAAGGCAATCCGGCCTTTCACCCATTTTTCCAGGGGGCGTCGCCCCATAAGTGCCCATTTAAAAGGGATATCGATATTGGCGATCATGCTGTGTATATCGTCATGCCACCCGGCAAAATCGTTATGGCATTCTTCGTGACTGCCTTCACTTGTCCAGGACTCGACTGTCCAGTCATCCCGCTCCAGAATACCGACGAAGTTCATTAATTCGCCGCCATGAAGCGTATAGTTAATAACATGCCCGCCAGGACCCACCCAGTTCACGCCAGCATTACGACGCAAATGGGCGGGAAGCTTATCCACGGGAATCACGCCTCGCCAGGCCATGCAGCCTGAAAACTCTGCCCGGTCTTCGCCAAAATGCTGGTTGCGGATGGGTGAATGCACCCCATCCGCGGCAATCATGGCCTGACCGCGATAGCTGGGTCCGTCTTCTGTCGTTGCCAGGACGGCATCCCCTTCTTGCGTGACACTCTTGACACGTGCCCCCAGAACAATCACGCCCGGCTGTTGTTGCTCTACCGCCTGATACAGAACCCGATGCAAGTCGGGCCGGTAAATCATGAAATAAGGATAACCATAGCGTTCCAGGCAATCCGCCCCAAGATCGAATAATTTCCATGTTTGTCCAGTGTTCCACAAACGGATTTCTTTGCCCATGGGCGCCACCGCGACCGCTTTCAGCGCTTGCTCCAGGCCCAGGTTAAACAGGGCCCGCAACACATTGGGACTCAACTGCAACCCAGCCCCCACTTCCTTGAGTTCCGATGCCTGTTCAAGCACCTGAACCTCAAAACCCTTCCTGAGCAAGGCCAAGGCGGCTGTCAGGCCACCTATACCTGCGCCACTGATCAGTATTTTTTCTCCACTCATTATTTTTCCTTTATTTGCCTTCCAGTTTCTTGGCATCAATAAGCTGCCCCCACCGTTTACGCTCTGCATTGGCGAAGGTTTCAAGATCCTGACGGCTGCCCGGTGTCGGATGCAGATAAGCCGTTGCCATCAAGGCTTTTACGTTCGTATTTTCAAGCGCATCATTCAGCCAGCCATTGAGCATATCCAGCGTTTTTGCATCCGTTCCCTTGGGCGCATAAAGCGCAAACCAGGTATTGGCTTCAAAACCCTCCAGGCCCTGGCCGTCCATTGCCGGAATGTTTTCCAGACCCTTTACGGACTCCTGCGTTGTGACGCCCAGGGCCCTTAATCTTTTACCCTCTACCTGAGGCATCGGTGCGGTGGGTGTGTCCAGCAGAAAATCAATATTGCCCCCAATCAGGGCGGAAATGGCGGGCGCTGCTCCTTTGAAAGGTATATGTGTGGCTTCAATGCCTGCTTCCGCCAGAAAAAGCTCTGAAATAAGATGAGGCGCACTGCCATTGCCCGGACTGCCAAAATTGAGTGCACCGGGACTCTTGCGTGCTTTTTCAAGAAGATCATTCAGCCCGTCATACTTTGACTCACTATTGACCACCAGGATCAAGGGCTGTGAAGCGATACGGCCAATGGGTTCAAAATCGGTTTCCGGGTCGAAGGTAACCGTATTTCGGTAAATGTGTGGTGCCAGCACATTGGCACTCAGGCCGCCAAACAGCAGGGTATAACCATCGGCCGGTGCCTTGGCAACTTTGGATGAACCGATGACCGTACCGGCGCCCGGTACATTTTCCACCATAAAGGTTTGCCCGGTGATATTTTGCAAGGCTTGCGCCATGATGCGCGCGGTAGAGTCAGTCGCACCACCTGGCGAATAAGGAACAACGATGGTAACCGGTTTTTCGGGATAAGCGGCCACGGCAGTACCGGGCACGCTCAAAGAAGTGATGACTGCCGCACTAAGCGACATGACGAGTTTGTTTTGTTTCACGCTGAGATCTCCAGATATGCCGTTCTTTTGCGGCCGTTTTTCTTTGGGTTGTAATAAGTGGTTTACTATACCAGCAAACAAACAATTGTTTATAATCAATAATTAATAGATTAAACACTTTTTATTGTTAATTGAATGAATATCAATACACGCCAGCTGCACGCCTTTATTCTCGTGTGCGAACACCGCAGCTTCACCAAAGCGGCAGAACATATGTACATCACGCAATCGGGACTGAGCGCTTTGGTACGGGAGCTTGAAACACAGCTTGATTTCCGTTTATTCGAACGCACGACACGGTCTGTCATGCTGACCGAAGCGGGGCAACGTTTTTACAGCGTTGCAAGGGAAGTGCGGCAAAACCTGGAAAGCAATGTCAGCCATATTGCCCGTATAGTGGCTGGCCAGCAACGCAGCCTGCGCATTGCCGCAAGCCCTATAATGGTGGCAGGTATCCTGCCCGATGTCTTGCAACACCATTTGAGCCGGTATCCTGATGACATTATTGAACTGCTGGATGTCTCCCGCAGTGAGGTACTGCCCGAGGTAGAAAAAGGAGAGGCGGACCTTGGCCTGGGGATATTCTTCCGCCCTATTAGCGGCATACGCCTGCATCGCCTGTTTTCATCGTCCCTGATGCTTCTCTCCCGGCAAGACAGCCCGACACCAGAGACCCGCCCGGAACCGGAGGTGATCGAACCCGCCGCTATTGCTTCGCTACCCTTGATCCGATTGCAGCAAAACAACCCTTTTCAGCAATGGGTGGATGACCGTTTGCAGGCCGTGGGCAATACGACCCCCGACATCAGCCCCGGCATGCGCTTTCGCAATATTGAAAGCTGTATTGCCATGGTGGAAATAGGTAGCGGCCATTTTGTGGCGCCGGATTTCGTTGCCCCCATATGCAGACGCTATAACGTGAAATCAAGGCGTATCCGGCTGGACAATGCCGGTGTGGATTTTTATGCGATAGCAAGAACCGGCACTGAATTGGGGCCGGTGGCCCCGGACTTTATTGAGAGTTTTCTGTCTGTGGTGATGGATAAGCGTATTGGTGAAAAACACGCAGCAGGCGGTTTGTATTAAATTTTGCAGGCATCGCCGCAGTCATTATCAGCCTCGGGTACGCTTTCATCCAGTTGCTGGATGCGCTCGGCATTTTTCTTTTCAATAGCATCAAAATCTATATCGTCAAATGCCGCTTCAAAATCCATTTCATTGCTCATGGTGGCTCCTGTTATTTGGTTTTTCAAAACGCCATTTTAAAACACATGGGCTTGAATGTCCCAAAAACCCGACCAATACCTATTCATCAACGGGTTCCAGCACCAGTATGACATCGTCCCTTTCACTGGCCACTGCCCTGAAAATATCAATCAGGCCTTCATAATAAATTTCACCCAGGACACTCGCACTACTGGCATGATCAAGCCAGACTATTTTGAATGGCCCTTTGACATCGGCGCTTAAACTGTCATAAAGCGCATCCAGGTTCCGCCCGAAATACAGGGGTAACTTCAGGTTTTCCTGCAATAAGTCATAAACCTCATCAATATTGGAAATGTTGCACAACTCACACACCTTGACGCGATAGGTTTGCTTGCTGCGCTTTCCTGAGGAGCGAAAAGAAGCCTTTATTGACATGGCGGCACCTGATGAAATGTTTCGTAATGATCTACGGTGACATAACGCTGCTGTGCGTTTGTACTGAATACCAGGCGTTTTGCATTGCGTTTATTGCCCCGGTAATCAAGATCGGCCTCTTGCCAGCTGTTTTGTGGCAACCTTCTTTCATAATTACCAAAATGATCACCCCCGATAGATTTTCCCTTTAAGGCGGGAATCCGTGAAAAATAGCTGCCCGGACGCCAGCCAAGATCCCGTGCCTGTTTTTTTGTAACAAAGTAATCAGGCAGTTGCCTGAGGGTATTCAAGCTTTGCAAAATTTCAACCAGCTGTGTTTCATTGATTTGGCGCGACAGTTTCTTTTCGTTAAGGTCCTGCACAACAAGCTGGCAACTGGCTACAGCAGGACGGGTGTTTGATTGCCCTTCTGTTTGGGGCATTTTTCCCATTGCCATAACCGGCAATGAGCTTGCCAGCAGAATCCCAAAAAACAAACGCTTCATGACCTTTCCCGTATCGCGCAAAAAACAACCTGCACAGAATGTGCTATCTTCCAGTCTACTCTATAATATTTTACATTTTAAGGGATTAAACCCCTATTAAATAAAATAAATTTATGTTTTTCAGCCACTTAAACAGCTCCCACCCTTAATCCAGAGAATCCCATGCCTCACTCAACTGCACCCCACCAGTTTTCTTTACTGAAAAAGCGCTATTTTGCCCCTTTTTTCTGGACGCAGTTTTGTGGGGCGGCCAACGATAACCTGTATAAGTTTGCCGTCACAATTTTATTAACGTACCAATTACATAACCAATGGTTTGAACCCGCCATGGCAGGCGTGATTATTGGTGGCCTGTTTATCCTGCCTTTTCTGCTGTTTTCCGCAAACAGTGGCCAACTGGCCGACCATTACAGCAAAATCCGTATTATGCGTTTTGTTAAAAATGCAGAAATAGGCATTATGCTGCTGGCCAGTTATGGTCTTTTTATCCAGTCCGTTCCCATATTGTTAGCATGCATTTTTTTGATGGGCCTGCATTCAACCCTTTTTGGCCCGGTCAAATATGCCTATTTGCCGCAAGTGCTGGACGATCATTCCTTAATCGGTGGCAACGCCTTGGTCAGCATGGGTACCTTTGTGTCCATCCTGCTTGGCAATATTGCCGGCGGTGTTCTGGTTGCCCTGCCCGAAAACGCCCATATCTGGGTCAGTATGGCCTGCCTGCTGCTGGCCGTTGCGGGCAGAATCAGTGTGCAGTTTATTCCCCCCTTGGCTGAACCGGCCCATAAACTGAAAATGAACTGGAACCTTTTTTCGGAAACCCTTAGTAATCTGGCGATTGCACGTCAAAACATAACCGTTTTCAAAAGCATGCTGTTAATTAGCTGGATGTGGTTTTTCGGGGCCGTATTCTTAAGCCTGTTCCCTATTTTTGCCAAAGATGTCCTGAAAGGCAATGAACATGTAGCGGCACTTTTACTGGTACTTTTTTCCATTGGTGTGGGTATGGGTTCATTATCATGTGAAAGGTTCAGCAAACACCGCCCAGCCTTGTCTTTGGTACCTTTGGGTGCCATTGGCATGAGCCTGTTCAGCGCCGATTTATATTTCTCAATTACTACCCCGGACACCACCACCCTGTACACATTCAGCCAGTTTATCAGCCAGCCGGCAAACTGGCGTACCATGTTCGATTTATTCATGCTTAGCGCCTGCGCCGGTATTTATAGTGTGCCGCTTTACGCCTTCATTCAGAAACAAACCCCCAAAACCCATACTTCACGCATTATTGCCACCAATAATATTCTTAATGCCGTGTTCCTGATTGCCAGTGCGCTCATCACCGGTTTTATTCTTGGCCTGAATGTGCCTGTACCGGTTATTTTCCTGATGACCGGAATTGTAAATATTTTATTCTCATATAGCATTTTTTTAAGCGAACCAGGGTTCAGAAAAAACAATATCTGAAACAGCAGGAAATTTTTAGATAATAATTTATTTGAAATGAGAAGATTCTCTTTATAATTTGAGTTATAGTGCAAAAATCCTCTTTCAGGGGATACTCGCGTTTAAACAATGCTTCAAATAAATTAAGCAAATAAGGATGTTCATGAAAGCATTTGGTAAATTTTTACTATTACTGGTTTTAGTACTGGGCCTGACATTTATTGCCTGGAAAGTACTGGAAACCTCCCTATTCAATGAAGAAGACGACATAACACCATCCCCCATGTCAGGTGTTGTTGCCCCCGCCGCAAACACACCGGTAGAGCCCCCGCCCATCCAGAACCAGGAAGACCTTTACCAAAGCACTTCTTCTGATGAACCGCCACCACCGCTGGAAACACGGGCAGATAACCTGACCTGCCAGGCCAGTGTTACGATTATCGGTAAAATTTATGATTTGAAAGAATCAGGCAAAACCCTTGATGAGACAAACGAATTCATCAGCAACGATGACTCGGTTCCCGATGCCCAGGTCTCTTCATTTATTGAGTTTGCCAATACCCTGTGGAACTCGCCTGCAGAAAAAATCGTGCCTAAAGCAGCATTCCTGAAAAATTTCCTGCAACAGTGCCAAAGCCTGGAAAAAGAACAAAAGGCAGCGCCTGCTGCTCAGTAAGTTCCTTTTTGCCCATTCAGGAATAAGCCCGGCTCATCAGGGTATCCACCGAATAACGTGGTTCAAATGAGTGAGCCTGGGCCAAGGGCCAGGCCAGTTCAAAAATCTTGAATTTATATTTTTCTATCAATAAATCACCTTCATCCAGTTCAGGATAAATCGCCGACAATAACTTCACTTCAGAGTTGGAAATCCGTCTGACCACATGATGCGCTTTTAATTGCGCTGGATGCCTAAGGCCAGCCGCTTCAAGCAGCTCGGCCAATGCCTGTAAGGTATTATGATGAAAGTTATGCACCCGATCTGATTTATCTTCTACTACCAGGGCTTTTTGCCTGACCGGATCCTGGGTGGCCACGCCGGTAGGACAGCGCCCCGTATGACAGGCCTGCGCCTGGATACAGCCAACCGCAAACATGAACCCTCGGGCACTGTTGCACCAGTCTGCCCCCAAGGAAAAAGTTCTTAATAAATCGAAAGCGGAAATGATTTTGCCAGAAGCACCTATTTTAATTTGCTGGCGTAAACCAATCCCGACCAGGGTATTATGGACAAGACGTAAGCCTTCTTTTAGTGGCACCCCCATGTGGTCGGCAAACTCTACCGGTGCCGCCCCTGTACCGCCTTCTGAGCCATCCACCACGATAAAATCAGGCTTGATGCCTGTTTCCAGCATGGCTTTGGCTATTGCAAACCATTCCCAGGGATGACCAATACAAAGCTTGAAGCCAACCGGCTTGCCTTTGGACAACCCTCTGAGGCGTTGAATAAAATACATCAACTCGATTGGTGTCGTGAAGGCGCTATGATTTGCCGGGGAATTACAGTCCTGTCCAACCGGAACACCACGCGCATCGGCAATTTCCTGGGTTACTTTAGGGCCTGGCAATACACCGCCATGCCCCGGCTTTGCCCCTTGGGATAGCTTGATTTCAATCATTTTCACATTTGGATGACAGGCCCGCTTTTCAAATTCCGTCTCTGAAAAATTACCGTCTGCATCACGACAGCCAAAATAGCCCGAACCGATATTCCAGATAAGGTCACCGCCATGTTCAAGGTGATAGGTACTGATTCCCCCTTCTCCGGTATCATGCGCAAACCCGCCCTTGGCGGCCCCACTGTTAAGCGAGCGGACGGCATTGGCCGACAATGCCCCAAAACTCATGGCGGAAATATTGAATACAGACAGTTCATAAGGTTGGGTGCAATCTGTACCACCTACCGAAACCCTGAAATTGGTGTTATTGATTTCAGTAGGCTGCATGGAATGGTTGACCCACTCATAGCCATCAGCATACACGTTTTCAATGGTGCCAAAAGGCCGCTTGTCTATTTGCTGCTTGGCACGCTGATACACAATCGAGCGCTGGGCACGGGAAAAAGGCAGGTTATCGTTATCATTTTCAAGAAAATACTGCCTGATTTCAGGACGGATGGATTCCAGCAGGAAGCGCAAATTACCAATGACTGGATAATTGCGCCTGATTGAATGCCTGGTTTGCAGTAAGTCATAAAAACCCAGCAGGCTAAGCAATACGGCAGGTACGACAAGAAAAAGCCAATTCCGGCCCTGGGTAACAAACAGATACACGCCTAATACTGAAGCCAGAATAACGGCAATCAAAACGGCATATCTGGACACAAACATGTTAATCATTTAACACCAACTCCTGGTAAATGGATATGGGCTCAAAACAGGCCTACTGACATCTTACCCAAAACACATGACAGATAATAAAAAAACCTTATGTATTAAATATACATAAGGTTTTAAGTCATGAAAAAAGACTTGGATATTTACGGCAAAGTATGCGTTATTTTTTAGCCTGTTGAGGTACAACAGCCTGCATGATTGATGATGCGGTAGTATCGTCACGTACCATGAACAGGAAATTGTTGCCTTGGCGAATACCACTGATGGAAGCCAGCTGGCCACCAATGGTAGTGGCAAAACCGTATTGGTTGCCAACTTTGGACAGCGCTTCCACACCGGCAGGGTTCAGGCCCAGCTGGATAAAGGTACGGCCCTGGTTGTCTTTAACGTGATTGATGGTTGTGAGGTTTTCACGTGTAACAACAGGATTTTGACTGACGTAAATGGTTTGCTTTTCGTTAAGTTTAAAAGCACGATAGCCTTTAACCACCTTATCTGAAGCGGTGTAAACATCTACGCTTGCGCCCTGGGTTTGTGCTGGAGCCTGTGTAGTGGAATCTGCCGCACCATCTTTTTGCATTGGTGCGCATCCAGCCAAAGCAACGGCCAGAGGTAACACGATTAAGCCAAGTTTACGTGAGATTTTCATATAAATTCCTTATTTTTTTAAAGCAATACACATACGTATCTTCAAATTACAACATATGCAATATAAAAACACAAGAAGGGAAACAGCGGTTAATCGTTAACAACCATTAAGTTCAAGACTCGCCCTTATCTTTTGGCACGAATAAGATCGGCCGCATCACGGGCATTCACCAGCGTTAACATGGGAATAAGCAAAACACCGTCTTCAAGCGCCGCGTCTGACGTGGACAATGTTGAAAACACGGACTTATTCATGCTGGCCAGTACGACTTTATGCTGGTTTGATTTACCGGTGATGGCAGTTTTAAGTTTTGTTGCGCCTGCAGGTGTTAAACGCAGTGCCAGGGCCGGTTGGTCTTTGGCCTTGGCAACAAAAGCCGTTTTCACATCATCACGGCTAAGCAACACACCTGAAGTCACATAGGTTTGCTCGCCTGACTTGATGGACGTTTCTTTACCGGTTGATTTTTTATTTTTTGAAGCATTGGATTGCGTGACCGAGCCCACATAAATTTCAATGTCACCGTTACCTTTTTTTTCTACCAGCCTGGCATCGGTTTTAGTGGCAGGAACAACAGGCTGCGCAACCTGCGCAGGTTTATTTTCAGTATTTTCGGCAGCCGAAGAAGAACCTCCGAAACCCAAAGTTTCACAACCGGCCAAAGCAACAGATAACGCTGTCAAACCCAGAATTTGAACTAATTTCATAAACAACCTTTCTTATCAATAAACCAGACAAAATATCAAACATTGTGTTTTTTATTTTGCCTTTATTTTGTTACTGCAGTGCCCTATTCAAGCGACTTAAATAAAGCCCCACCCATAAATTAATGAAAATACCGCTGGCATTTATCTGAGTCGTTCAGATCAATTGCATTGGTGCCTTGAACAAGATTCACTTTTTTTGCCAGTAACCCTCCGTATTCTACAGGCCCGCTCATTGGTTTGGTATCAATCCAGTACAACCTGGAAGTTAAGTAATACTCACCGGTTGGCACGCTGGGAAAGGCAAACTGGCCAAATTCATTGGTTTTTGTGGCAAAGGCCTGGCTTCTGTAAGCCTGCCCTGCCTGGCCTGTTAACACCTTGCCCGAGCGGCAGACTTCCTGATACCACTGCTGACTTGCATTTGATATGGGATTAAGAACGACATCGATAAGGGCACCGGTACGGTTGCCACCATTTACCCTGTCTGTAATATAAACCTGGCCAACCAGCATGGTTCTTTCACGGGCGGCCTGGTTTGACGGACTTCCTGAATAAACAACCCGTTCTACCTGTTTACGCGGTGTATGTTCCAGGGAACGGTCTTTTTGGACTGAAGTTGAAGAACACCCTGCCAAGATTAAAAACAGCAAGGGAACAAACACACGGAACATATTTTTACCAATACATTGTTTTGAAAAAATCATGAATTAAACTTGACCTGCGTCATACTAGAGCCATCACCTTCTAATATAATAAAGAAGCGCTGCTTAAATAACAATGGTTAGAATCCTAACACCGCAATTTGTTTTTGGAAACTTAAATATTTAAAAGTATGTATCAAAACTCTCAAGACATTACCATCCGGGTCTGGGATTTCCCTACCCGTTTTTTTCATTGGGCACTGGCAATCTGTGTTATTGCCGCTTTTTTCAGCATTAAAGCCGCTGGCACTACCGAAGGCTGGGTAGCAAACGCAGGCATTGCCTGGATGGACTGGCATGTATTAAGCGGTTATTGCGTTTTAAGCCTGATCCTGTTCCGCATTATATGGGGTTTTACCGGCTCATATTATGCAAGATTCAGTCAATTCTTAAAAGGCCCTGCCAGTATTATGCAGTATTTTAAAGGCAACCATGACTCGCTGGGGCATAACCCGCTGGGCGCCCTGTCGGTGATTGCCATGCTGGCTGTTTTTGGTTTTCAGGCATTCAGTGGGCTGTTTACCACCGATGATATTTTTACCAACGGCCCGCTTGTCCATTTAAGCGCCGGTTTCAGTAAAACCATGACCTCCCTGCATCGCAGCAATGAACCTGTCATGATCATTTTATTTGCGCTGCATATTCTTTCAATTGTTTTTTATCGTGTTTTCAAAAAGAAAAAACTGGTTTCCACCATGATTACCGGAAAAACACAGGTATCCCCGGAAAACAATTATGTACAGGCAACAGATAACCTGCGTGTATTCATTGCCGGCCTGGTCACGCTGGCAGTGACATCGGGTTTCGTATACTGGATATCCACCCTGGGTGCCAGCAGCAGCGGCTCATTCTATTAAAACCTCTAATACTACTACCCATAAAAAAGCCTCTTTACATGAAGAGGCTTTTTACCTGACAGATACCGCAAAAAAAGATTAGTCTTTGCGATAGCCGTCGTGACAGGCTTTACAGCTTTGGCCCGCTTTACCAAAAGCCACTTTCAATTTAGCCAGCTCGCCGCTATCGGCAGCGGTGGAAAGTTCCTGGATGGCTACCTTGAAGTTTTCACGCTTTTCATCAAAGCCTTTGGCATCTGACCAGACCTCAGGTTTTGCCTCACCACCTTCAAAACCCGGACCAAACGCGCCCCATGGCAACGCTGCCAGGGTGCTTAATACCGCCACATTCTGCTTGATGGCTTCTGCGTCATAGGGAACTTCACCTTTAACAACAGGAACCATTCTGCCAAAGTGAGAGGCCAGCAGTACTTTTGATGCCTGACGGTATTTAATGCCGTCTTCCGGTTTGGCAAACTGGGCGTTAGCCGCTGTTGATACCAACGTTGCACAGGCTAATGCAATCAC
This sequence comes from Alcaligenaceae bacterium, assembly GCA_012735395.1. Lineage (GTDB taxonomy): Bacteria > Pseudomonadota > Gammaproteobacteria > Burkholderiales > Burkholderiaceae_B > Advenella. Next base: position 16,121 of record JAAYHN010000280.1, read on the forward strand.
TGTTAATGACTTCTTCATACTTGGTTTTACTCCTTCAAAAAACATTATATAAATTTTTATAATGTTACCTTAAAACCTGTTTCAAACCAATTACAAATACAGGATAAAATCAATGCAGGGCCACAGACCCTGCATTGATTGCCGCAAACTTGATTTATATCTAAAACAATTAACCGGCTTTACGGGCCAGTTCGGCCGCAAGGCCAATATAAGAACGCGGTGTCATGTCCAGTAAACGCTGCTTGGGTTCTGCCGGCAAATCAAGGTTGGCAATAAACTCACGCAAGCCTTCCTGGTTAATGCCCCGGCCACGGGTCAGTGCCTTGAGCTGCTCGTACGGTTGTGGCAAGCCATAGCGACGCATCACCGTTTGTACCGGCTCGGCCAATACTTCCCAGCAAGCGTCAATATCAGCGTCGATATTGGCAGCATTAAGCTCAAGCTTGCCCAGCCCTTTCAGGCAGGAATCCCAGGCCACCATGCAATAACCCAGCGCAACACCCAGGTTACGCAACACAGTGGAGTCTGTCAGGTCACGCTGCCAGCGTGAAACCGGCAGTTTCTCGGACAAGTGACGCAATACCGCATTCGCCAGACCGATATTACCTTCAGAGTTTTCAAAATCAATCGGGTTAACCTTGTGAGGCATGGTGGAAGAACCCACCTCACCTTCTTTCAGGCGCTGTTTAAAATAGCCTAAAGCAATATAACCCCATATATCACGGTTCAAATCAAGCAGGATGGTATTGGCACGGCCAATCGCATCAAACAGGGCTGACATCCAGTCATGAGGTTCAATCTGGATAGTATGTTCGTTTTGTGTCAGGCCCAGTTTATTCAATACGTTTTTGCTTAATTCAGGCCAGTTGATTTCCGGGTAAGCAGACAGGTGCGCATTGTAGTTACCGGTTGCGCCGTTCAGCTTGGCCAGGGGCTCGACAGCCGCAATCGCCGCAATGGCGTTTTTCAGGCGGGCAGCCACGTTGGCAAACTCTTTACCCATGGTTGAAGGGCTGGCAGGCTGGCCATGTGTCCTGCAAAGCAAGGGCTGGTCGGCAAACAAATTAGCGTAACGCAACAGTTCGGCCAGCACCTCGTTTAAGCGGGGCAACACCACATTGGTACGCACACGGCCAAGCATAAGGGCATGCGAGGTATTGTTGATGTCTTCTGAGGTGCAGGCAAAATGAATGAACTCGGCCGCTTTGGATAATTCTTCATCGGCAGCGACTTTTTCTTTCAGGAAATACTCGACCGCTTTAACATCATGATTGGTAATGCCTTCAATTTCTTTAATACGTGCGGCATCGGCTTCTGTAAAATTGCTTGCCAAATCCTGCAGTTTCTGTTTGGCCTGTGCCGAAAAAGGGGCAAGCTCGGGCAAACCGGCTTCGGACAGGGCAATCAGCCAGGATATTTCCACTTCGACCCGATGTGCCATAAAACCGGCTTCGGACAGGTACCCGCGCAAGGCATTACCACGTGACGCATAACGTCCGTCAAGAGGAGACAAAGCATTGAGCGTACTGAGTTGATCTGCAATTTTCATAGATAGGAAAATAAAAAAATAAAGAAATTAATAAATAATACCGCCGCCAAGACACACATCGCCATCATAAAGAACGGCGGATTGCCCGGGGGTAACAGCCCATTGCGCCTGTTCAAATGACAGGGCCATGCTGCCGGCGTCACAATGTGTTAAACGGCAAGGGGCATCTGCCTGGCGATAACGTGTTTTAGCGCCATAAACCTTATTTTCAGGTGGGTAACCCGCCACCCAGCTCAGGTCCTGGGCATTCAGATTAGGGGTTAACAGCCATGGGTGATCGTGCCCCGACACCACATAAAGAATATTATTGGCCAGGTCTTTGCGCGCCACATACCAGGCATCTGCCGTGCCATCGGGGGCCTGCCTGCCCTTGACGCCACCAATGCCAAGCCCTTTGCGTTGCCCCAGCGTATAGAATGCCAAACCGTAGTGCTGCCCTATTTCCTGACCGTCATCGGTAAGGATGGGGCCGGGTTTGGTGGGCAGGTAACGGTTAAGGAACTCTCGAAAAGGCCGTTCACCAATAAAACAAATACCGGTAGAGTCTTTTTTGGCGGCATTGGGCAGTTTAAGCTCATGCGCAATGCGCCTGACTTCGGATTTTTCAATCTCGCCAAGCGGAAAAATGGCTTTGGACAATTGTGCCTGATTCAGCCGATGCAAAAAATAGCTTTGGTCTTTGGCCGGATCAAGCCCTTTAAGCAGCTGGAACTCGGTTTTGCCATTATGCTGGACCGAACGCACACGGGCATAATGCCCGGTGGCTATATACTCGGCCCCTAAAGACATGGCATGATCAAGGAAAGCCTTGAATTTGATTTCGGCATTGCATAAGACATCAGGGTTAGGCGTGCGCCCTGCCGAATATTCGCGCAGGAACTCGGCAAAGACCCGGTCTTTATATTCGGCCGAAAAATTGACCGCTTCAATATCGACCCCGACCAAGTCGGCGACACTGGCGGCATCAAGCCAGTCTTGGCGGGATGAGCAATATTCGGAGTCGTCGTCATCTTCCCAGTTTTTCATGAAAAGACCGACAACATCATAGCCCTGCTGTTTAAGCAGCCAGGCACTGACCGAAGAGTCGACGCCCCCGGACATGCCTATAACAACGCGTGGTTTGGATGATTTCTGATTCATCCCGCTATTTTACGTGATGAATTCCCGTTTTAGTGCTTAAGCGCTTAATACCTCGTCAACTACTTCAATCCAATGCCGGACTGGCGTATTGGTACCACTTTGCAAATGCGTCATACACCCCATATTGGACGTAATAATGGCATTAACCGGCCCGCCCGCCTGTATGGCTTCCAGTTTCCTGTCTCGCAATGGCATGGCAACTTCAGGATGCAAGACCGAATAAGTGCCGGCTGCACCACAGCACAAATGAGATTCTCCAAAAGCAGTTAATTTGAACCCCAATTCTGTTAGCAGTTTTTCTGTCAAGGGTCGCAAACCCTGCCAATGCTGCAAGGTACATGGCGGATGAAAAGCGACGGAATCAGGCAGTTTCTTTTTAAACTTCTGAACCAGCTCTTGGCTATGGGGTGCCAGCAGCTCGGCCACATCCTTGACGTATTCAACAAGATATTTCGCTTTTTCCGTGTAAACAGGATCTTCCCGCAGATGAAAAGGATACTCTTTGACAAACGCACCGCAGCCGGAAGCATTCATGACAATGGCTTCTATTTTGCCTGATTCCAGCAAAGGAACCCAAGTGTCGATATTGTGACGCATCTGCTGCAAAGAGGGCCGGGTCTGGTCCAGATGGAAATTCACTGCCCCGCAACAGGCCCTGGCGGGCAAATCATAGGCAGAAATACCGGCCGCATTCAGCACTCTGATGGTAGCCGCATCAATTGACGGCATTAGCTCAGGCTGCACACAACCGACTGGCACCAGGACTTTTCGTACATGATTGCCTGAAGGAAGCACACCGGCCGGACGGGCGACAGGCAATTTATTTGCCAATGTCTTGGGAATAAAGGAACGGACTATTCTACCCAGCCTGACTGAAATACCAAACACGGGGGAGTTCAACCCCCTGGCCAGAATTTTCCGCTGCAAGCGCTCAGTAAAACCGCGTTTGACTTTATCTGCCATTACTTGACGGCCAATATCCAGCAACTTCCCGTATTGAACCCCCGACGGGCAGGTGGTTTCGCAATTACGGCAGGTCAGGCACAGGTCCAGATGCTGTTGCGAAACAGCCGTAGGTGTTTTGCCTTCCACCATTTCCTTGATTAAATATATCCGTCCCCTCGGGCTATCCAGCTCATTGCCAAGAATCTGGTAACTGGGGCAGGTTGCCTGACAAAATCCGCAATGCACACACTTCCTGAGAATTTCATCAATTGCCTGGCCATCGTGACTGTTGCGGGCCCATTCAGCTAAGTTTGTTTGCATGTTTCCGGCTCACAGATTCTTGATTAAACGGTTAGGATTGAACGTTCCCAGTGGATCCAGCGCATTTTTAAGGCGGCGGGTGATTGTCTCTATATTGTTGCGGAAAGGATGAAACACACCATCTCCCGGAATGGCATTGGGATTGGCATAGCGAAACAAGGTTGCATGACCGCCCAGCTGCTGGGCATTATGCCTGACATGAGCGACATCCTGGACATGCCTGAACCAGCGTTGCCCCCCACCCCACTCAACCAATGGAATGGTTTCATTCATTTTGCCCACCAGCGGGGGAAGCGCGACACGCCAAATGGTTTCCTCATTGAAAAAAGGATGTGTTTGCTCTCGCAGCGACAACCAGAATGCACTGGCTTGCTGCCCGGCAATTTCATCACCCGGAAGCCTGGACTGCGCCTGTAAAACAGCAACCTCAGACCCGGAAAGACGTAAGTACATATGCCCATTTTTGCCATTTTCAGGTACCCAGGCACTGGCACTGATGCACAATGAGCGGGCTTGCACTTCACGGAAAACATCAAAAGCCTGATTAATCGTACAGGCATGTTTCAGGGTTTTCTCACATAATGGCTTGGGCAGCACCTTGAATGAAACTTCCATAATCGCACCGAATATACCCAGAGAACCCACAAGCAGACGGGAAACATCATAACCGGCCACGTTTTTCATGACCTGCCCGCCAAAGCGGAGATATTGCCCTTCCGCATTGAGCAGTTTGGTGCCCAGCACAAAATCACTGGCTGCACCATTGGCCATTCTTCCAGGGCCGGAAAAACCGGTGGCAATCGCGCCACCAATCGTGGCCTGAGGACCAAAGTGCGGGGGCTCCCAGGGCAACCTCTGGTTCTGTTCATTTAACAGGGTTTCAATTTCCTGCAATGGCGTACCACTGCAAACCGTCATTACCAGTTCCGATGGCTCATAATTAATGACCCCTTTATAAGCGGTTACATCCAGCTCAATGCTGTTTTCAGGCAAAGCCGTATCCGGGTTACCATAAAAAGCCTTGCTCCCGCCCCCTTTGACAAGCACATGTTTATGCGCTGCAACTGCAGCAATCACCTGCTCGCTTAATTCTTTCAAGACAAATGACATTTTTAAAACCGCTCCAGCTCGGGAAACTTTATTTGCCCACCATGAACATGCATTTTTCCATATTCGGCACAACGGTTCAGGGTTGGAATCTGTTTGCTTGGATTCAATAACTCTTCCGGATCGAACGCTCTTTTAATGGCCATAAAAGCATCCAGTTCATCGCGGGTAAACTGCGAACACATTTGATTGATTTTCTCAAGCCCGACACCGTGCTCACCCGTAATCGTGCCCCCCACCTGTATGCATAATTCAAGGATTTCCGCACCAAAATCTTCGGCACGCCTGAGCTCATCGGGATCGTTGGCATCAAAAAGAATGAGGGGGTGCAAATTGCCATCGCCCGCATGAAACACATTCGCGCAACGTAAGCGGTATTTTTTTTCCATTTCCGCCATTTGCGTCAAGACATTGGCCAGCTGGCTGCGCGGAATGGTACCATCCATACAGTAATAATCGGGCGACACCCGCCCGGCAGCGGGAAAGGCGTTTTTACGCCCCGCCCAGAACAGCAAACGTTCCTGTTCATTACTGGACACCTGCAAGCGAACGGCACCTGCCTTATCGAAGACGGCTTTCATACGCTGTATTTCATCTTCCACTTCCTGCACGGTGCCATCTGATTCACACAGAAGAATAGCCTGTGCGTCCAGGTCATAACCAGCCTGCACAAACGGCTCTACCATGCGGGTTGCCCGCTGGTCCATCATTTCCAGCCCGGCCGGGATAATACCGGCGGCAATCACATCCCTGACGGCATCGCCAGCGGCTTCAATGGTTGCAAAACTGGCCATAATGACTGTGGCAGCTTCCGGTTTGGGTATCAGTTTTACGGTTGCCTCGGTAACGACGCCCAGCATGCCTTCCGAACCGATAAAGGCGGGAAGCAGATTCAAACCGGGTACGTCTGGCGCACTGGAGCCAAGCTCAACCACATCGCCATCAATGGTAACCATGCGTACCCGCATGACATTATGTACGGTCAAACCATATTTAAGGCAATGCACCCCACCGGCATTCTCGGCAATATTCCCCCCGATAGAACAGGCTATCTGGCTTGATGGATCGGGCGCATAATAAAGACCGTATTGGGACACCGCTTCGGAAATAGCCAGATTACGTACCCCGGGTTCTACTACTGCCGTTGCTGCCACAGGATCTATGCGCTTGATTTTATTAAGTTTGGAAACACCCAGCAAAATCCCTTCCGCATGCGGGGTAGCCCCACCGGACAATCCTGTACCCGCCCCCCTGGGCACGACCGGAACACCATGTTTTTTGCAGAGTTTCATGACATGAATAATCTGCTCTTCCGTTTCAGGCAACACAACAACAGCAGGCATTTCCCTGAAAAGGGTAAGACCATCGCATTCGAAAGGCTTTTTCTCTTCAGGTCGGCTCAGAATGCAATGAGAGGGCAATACAGTCGCCAAATCAGTAATCAATTCTGAAAAAACATGCCGGGCTGTATCGGGCTCATGAGGCACCATCATCTCCCTCTCCCTTTTTTTATTTAAGGATGATTTTTTAATCTACGCCGTAAAGTATACCCACCTGCATAGCCTGATAACACACCGAAAAACCCTAATAACAAACAGTCATCCCGTTTCATGAAAAACAGGAAAATATGGCCGGAGCCCATCTATCAGGACAGGTTCCGGCCATGCTTTTATTTCAAATACCCTTATTGATTATTCATTCTCTGCTGACACCGCGCGACGGGTTTTAACCGCCTGCGCCAGACGTTCCAGTACACTGACGGAAGTATCCCAACCAATACAGCCATCTGTAATACTCTGGCCGTAATTCAATTCCTGGCCCTCTACCAGATCCTGGCGGCCTGCCTGCAAATGGCTTTCAATCATGACACCAAAAATACGCTGGTCACCGGCTTCCATTTGTTTTGCAATATCATCCATGACCATAGGCTGGTTTTCTGGCTTTTTGTTGCTGTTGGCATGACTGGCATCAATCATGATTTTGGCCTGCAAACCGGATTTGGTTAATTGCTCTGACGCGTCGTTAATGCTTTGTTCGTCGTAATTGGGTGCCTTGCCACCACGCAGAATGATATGCCCGTCTTTATTGCCCAGCGTGGACACAATGGCCGAATGGCCACCTTTGGTAACGGAAAGGAAATGGTGTGACTGGGAAGCGGCATTAATGGCATCTATCGCAATCTTGATATTGCCGTCGGTGCCATTTTTAAAACCTACCGGACAAGACAGGCCGGAAGCCAGTTCACGGTGCACCTGGCTTTCTGTGGTACGGGCACCAATGGCGCCCCAGGAAACCAGGTCGGCAATATATTGCGGTGTAATCATGTCCAGGAACTCGCAACCGGCCGGTACACCCAGCTCATTCACAGCCAGCAACAGCTGGCGTGCAAGACGCAGGCCCTTATTGATATTGAAGCTGCCATCAAGGTCGGGGTCATTGATTAAACCTTTCCAGCCCACGGTTGTACGTGGTTTTTCAAAATAGACCCGCATGACAATTTCAAGCTCGTTCTTGAAACGCTCACGTTCAATTTTCAGGCGATTGACATATTCGATGGCTGCCTTGGGATCATGGATTGAACAAGGGCCAATCACCACCACCAGGCGGTCATCTTCACCATGAATGATTTTATGAATCGCTTCGCGAGCCCCGTGAACGACATTGGAAATTTCACTGGTACACGCAAATTCACGCATTAAATGAGATGGGGGGCTTAATTCTTTAATTTCACGGATTCGTAAGTCGTCTGTATTGTATGACACGTTGTACTCCTGGTATTTTGAATGCTTGCTTATATGCTGCTATATAAAGAAAAAGCCGCCATTATTGCTGGCGGCTTTTTTAGGAATTTTGCTGTTTTTACTGCGCAAGCTGTGTCCTTCTCTCCGCCATTGGCTTTGAAAAACTAAAATAAAAGAAGAAGAAAGACACAACTGAATTTTTCATAGTGTTTATATCCTAGCACAGCTTTTTTAAATTTCGCATTCTTTTACCGCATCGCAATAAAAAAACCGGAAACTGTGATTAATGCACCACACTGAAACCGCGCTTACGCAGTACCGCCAACCGTCAGGCCATCCATGCGAATGGTTGGCATACCCACACCCACCGGCACACTCTGGCCTTCTTTGCCACAAGTGCCCACCCCGGAATCCAGTGCCAGGTCATTGCCAATCATGGATACCTTGTTCATGGCATCGGGGCCGTTGCCAATTAAGGTGGCCCCCTTGACCGGATAACTGATTTTACCGTTTTCAATCATATAGGCTTCAGAGGTGGAGAAAACGAATTTCCCGCTGGTAATGTCAACCTGGCCACCGCCAAAGTTAACCGCATAAATACCATTCTTCACTGAAGCAATAATTTCCTCTGGGTCTTCTTTACCGGCCAGCATGAAAGTATTGGTCATGCGCGGCATGGGCAAATGGGCAAAAGATTCGCGGCGGCCATTACCGGTTACCGCTGTTTTCATTAAACGGGCATTCTGTGTATCTTGCATGTAACCACGTAAAATACCATCTTCAATCAATACATTATGCCGGGTCGGGTTTCCTTCATCGTCTATGTTAAGGGAACCGCGACGGTCTTTGAGGGTGCCATCATCAATCACGGTGACCCCTTTTGAGGCAACCCGCTGGCCGATCCGGCCCGAGAAAATACTGGAACCCTTGCGGTTAAAATCGCCCTCAAGGCCATGCCCCACCGCTTCATGCAACAAAATACCCGGCCAGCCGGAACCCAGCACAACCGTCATTTCACCGGCAGGCGCGGGACGTGCTTCAAGGTTGACAAGCGCCTCATGAACCGCCTTCTCGACATACCCATTCAGTAGCGCATCGGAAAAATATTCAAGCCCCACACGCCCGCCACCGCCAGCATGTCCCATTTCACGGCGGCCATTACGCTCGGCCAGCACGGTAATGGACAGGCGCACCAGCGGCCGGATATCGGCAACCAGGCGGCCGTCACTGCCGGCAATTAACACCACATCGTATTCGGCCCCCAGGCCGGCCATGACCTGAATGACATGCGGATCTTTGGCTCGCGCCATTTTTTCAATGCGCTCAAGCAAACCGACCTTATCTGTGGCTGACAATGAAGCCAGGGGATCAATGCCACGATACAAATCATGATGTGAACCGGCACTGGCCAGCACTTTGCTTTTACCGGCCCCCCGGCGTGCGATGGTTTTGACCGTGCTGGCAGAAGACTGCAGGGCCTCGGGTGAAAGCACATCGGAATAGGCAAAGGCTGTTTTTTCGCCTGAAACCGCACGTACCCCCACCCCTTGGGAAATGGAGAAACTGCCCGTTTTGACAATACTTTCTTCCAGACTCCAGCTTTCACTGCGCGTGTACTGGAAATATAAATCGGCGTAGTCTACCTTGTGGGTGAAGATTTCACCCAGGGCGCTGGCCAAATGCCCCTCGTGCAAGCCCCATGGATCAAGCAACAGTGATTTTGCGGTAGACAGGCTCAGGATATCGGTATCAATTAGATTCATCTTTGTTAATTTCAAATTTTACTTTACGCACCTGCCCGTTTTCGCCGGGGAATCCATCGAAAACAGATGAGGTCAAATAGGGCATGACCTGGATCAGATTGGCCTTGCCGGAATCGGCCAGGACGGTTGCCTGATACACTTCCCTGCCACTGTTATTCAGGTCACGAATGGACACATGCAGACTGTAACGATTATAACTGGTTTGCACATACCGGTACTGTGGTGCCATCATGATACCGAATCCGCTGTAAAACGGGTGGCGATGGCCCCATCCCCAACCAAAATTAAAGGAGGGATAGAAAAACGGATCATAAAAGGGATCTTGCTCACGCACCATTTGCTGGCGCCCGTCGATGGCGTAATCAAATGTCACTTCAAACCGGGCCTTCTGGCGCCCCACCGCTTCGGACAGGCCGGTTTTCCACATTTGCCTGCGCAACTGTTCGACATAGCTTGATTTTTCAAGATCTTGCTCCAGCCCTGGCTCAAAGCGGTAAAGCTGGTCTTTGGCATCAGCGGGCCAGCGCTGGAAAGACGTGGTTTGGGTTGTGAAATTTTGTGTTGTTGAGCATGCCGCCAGAAGAAGCAGCGAAGACAGGATAAACAACTTGCGCAGACGCAATTTCAAATTGAGGATATTCATAATACAGATACGCTCTGGTTACAGTTAAAGCATGATGACTGCATTCAGGCCCATTGTGACACACAAGGGGCAAATAGTATTTTAAAACAGGTAAAACCTCTATAATTAGTCGACTTAATCAAGATAATCAGGATAATTTTTCTTATTGCCATGCCTTCAAATACACCTGTAACTATACATCGCCACGATTACCGTGAATACCCTTTCAATATCACAAATGTTGCATTGCATTTCGATCTGCATGAAGAAAACACCCGGGTTTGCAGCACACTTTCCATCAGTAGTAAAACAGAGCAGCCGGCAGATCTGGTACTGGATGGTGAAGATATCCGGCTGGTTTCCGTTCTGCTTAACGGCCAGCCCCTTACCGCAAGCCAGTACCACCTAAGCGAAGAAACCCTTACCATTCCCGCCTTGCAAGGGCAACTCACCCTGGAAATCATCTCGGAATGCAATCCTGCCGCAAACAGTACACTCATGGGCCTTTATGTGTCGGGCAACAGTTTTTTCACGCAATGTGAGGCTGAAGGCTTCCGGCGCATTACCTTTTTCCCCGACCGCCCCGATGTCATGAGCAAATACACAGTCACGCTGTGTGCCAACAAAGAGCGCTATCCCTACCTTCTGTCCAACGGCAACCTGCTGGCCAGCCAAGACTTGCCCGACGGGCGCCATCAGGCCACATGGGAAGACCCGTTCAGCAAGCCCAGCTACCTCTTTGCGCTAGTGGCGGGTGATTTTGATATCCTTGAAAAACAGGCCACCACCCGCAGTGGCCGCAATGTATTGCTGCAGGTTTATAGCGACAAAGGTTCCGGCCATCAAACCGGATGGGCCCTTGAATCCCTGGAAAGGGCCATGAAATGGGACGAAACCCGTTTTGGTCTTGAACTGGATCTTGACCGCTTCATGATTGTTGCCGTACGTGACTTCAATATGGGCGCCATGGAAAACAAAGGCCTGAATATTTTCAATGCCGCCTATGTCCTGGCAGACCCGAATACCGCCACCGACATGAACTATGAAGGAATAGAGTCGGTTATCGGGCACGAATATTTCCATAACTGGACCGGCAACCGCGTCACCTGCCGCGACTGGTTCCAGCTAAGCTTAAAAGAAGGCCTGACCGTTTTCCGTGACCAGGAGTTTTCTGCCGACATGATGGCCCGTGGCCTCGATGAAACCGCGGCCGCCAGTGCCCGTGCCGTTAAACGGATAGACGACGTTACCCGTCTCAGGACCGCACAGTTCCCCGAAGATGCCGGCCCCATGGCACACCCTATCCGGCCGGAAAGCTATCAGGAAATGAGCAATTTTTACACGGCGACCGTGTATGAAAAAGGGGCTGAAATCATTCGCATGCAACACACCCTGCTGGGTAAGGAAGGCTTCCGTGCCGGCATGGATGAATACTTCCACCGCCACGACGGGCAAGCCGTTACTTGTGATGATTTCATCAACGTGATGGAGTCCATATACTCGCAGCGCCATCCCGGCAAGGATTTCAGCATTTTCAGGAATTGGTATTCACAGGCAGGCACGCCACGCGTCAGCGTCAAACTTGATTACAACGAGACGAAACAGCGCTGCACCATCACCCTGTCGCAAAGCTGTGCACCGGTCGGGGTTGAAAAGCTGCAAAGCGGTTTCATTAAAAAACCGTTCCATATTCCCTTCGCTTTCGGCCTGCTTGACCAGGCCGGACAGCCCCTGTCACTGGCATTCGAAGGTAAACGGCAAACCACGGTGTTGCTTGAATTGAAAGAAGAAAGCCAATCCTGGCATTTTGATAACATCCCGTCCAAACCCATTCCCTCCTTGCTGCGTGATTTTTCCGCACCGGTGATTGTTGAGTACGCATGGACACTGCAGGAACTGGCCACCCTGTGCGCACATGACACAAACCCCTTTGCCCGCTGGGAAGCAGTACAGGAACTGTGCTCACGGGAATTGCTGGATATTGCCAATACCATTATCAAAGGAGAAGCCCCACAACTCGGCGATACCTTGTTGCAAGTGTGGCAAACCAACCTGCAAGACCCCAGGCTGGATGCCGGTTATCGTGCCTGGCTCCTGAGCCTGCCCTCTGAAAAAATCCTGGCAGAACGCATGAACCCGATAGAGCCGCTGGCCATTGCCCAGGCCAGGAATTTTGTACGCCAGGAGTTGGCCAGCCAGTTGGCCGGGCTATGGTTACAAACACTTGAACAGAATAAAACGCCCGGTACCTATAGCCCCGACCCGATCAGTGCGGGCCGCCGCAGCCTGAAAAACCTGGCGTTAAATTATTTGCTGTCGGCACAAAACCCACAGGCAATCCAGGCCGCTTTCGCACAGTACCAGAACGCCAGCAATATGAGCGATCGCATGGGTGCACTTTCCGCGCTGGTCAGCCATTACGAAGGTGATGAGCGCGACGAAGCACTGGCACAGTTTTACGAGCAGTGGCAGCATGACCCGCTGGTGGTTGATAAATGGTTTGCCCTGCAGGCCAGTGCCCGCAGCACCAATGCAAAAACCGCACTGGGCCTGATGGCACACCCTGCCTTCAATTTGCGCAACCCCAACCGTGCCCGTTCCCTGGTTTTCCAGTTCTGCATCAACAACACCGAAGGCCTGCACAATGCAGACGGCTCGGGCTATGCATTCTGGGCCGACCAGGTCATTGCCCTGAACGGCATCAACCCGGAAATTGCCGCCCGGCTGGCGCGTGTCATGGACAACTGGTCCCGCTACACGCCCGCTATCAAAGAACAGATGCAACAGGCACTCAAACGTGTTGAAGCCCATCCCGGCTTATCAAAAAACGTCTCTGAAATTGTATCCAAAGCTTTAAATATTTAAACCCAAAGGAATTTTCACGAATGAAATGTAAAACCCTGACGCAATATCTGGTAGAACAGCAACGCCAGAATCATGCCCTGCAGGCAGAAGTACGCCTGCTGATTGAAGTAGTGGCGCGTGCCTGCAAAAGTATTGGTCATGCCGTAAGCAAAGGTGCCCTGGGCGGCATCCTGGGCAGCCTTGAAACTGAAAACGTTCAGGGCGAAGTCCAGAAAAAACTGGACGTCATGTCCAATGAAATCCTGCTGGAAGCCAATGAATGGGGTGGCCAGCTGGCAGCCATGGCCTCTGAAGAAATGGAAACCATCCATAAAATCCCGAACCGTTACCCCAAAGGCGAATACCTGTTATTGTTCGACCCCCTGGACGGCTCATCCAATATTGATGTCAACGTATCCATTGGTACCATCTTCTCTATTCTTAAAGCACCTGCCGAAGCCTCGGGACGTGAAATTACCGAGCAGGATTTCCTGCAACCCGGTACCCAACAGGTCGCTGCGGGTTATGCGGTTTATGGCCCCCAAACCATGCTGGTTATTACCCTGGGCAATGGTGTTGTCGGTTTTACGCTTGACCGTGAAACAGGTACCTGGATGCTAACCAGCGAAGACATCCGCATTCCCGAAGACACCAAAGAGTTTGCCATCAATATGTCCAATATGCGTCACTGGAAACCCGAAGTGCGCCAGTATATTGAAGACTGCCTTGCCGGTAAAACCGGCCCGCTGGGTAAAGACTACAATATGCGCTGGATTGCCTCTATGGTGGCCGATGTGCATCGCATTCTTACCCGCGGTGGCATTTTCATGTATCCATGGGATTCACGTGACCCCGCCAAACCGGGCAAACTGCGTTTAATGTATGAAGCCAACCCCATGAGTTTCATTGTTGAACAGGCCGGTGGGGTTGCCACCGACTCGGTACAACGCATTCTGGATATCCAGCCAAGCGAATTGCATCAGCGCGTTGGCGTGGTTCTGGGCTCTAAAAACGAAGTGGAGCGTGTTCGCGCTTACTGCGCAGGGTCATAATGTTTAAGGCGCAGCGCATCAAGCTGCGCCAATATTTCCGCGTCCAGTGTAAGCTGCATGGCCCTGATGTTTTCATCCAATTGTTCAAGTGTACGTACCCCGATAATGGTACTGCCCACCTGCCATTTGGTATTGCAAAACCCCAGTGCCAGCTCTACCGGACTTAGTCCTGCATTCCTGGCCAGGGCATTATATTCCCTGGCTGCCTCCAGGCTGGCCGCTCTTCCCCAGCGCTGCTTCTGGACCGACTCAAACTTGGTAATGCGGGCTTCGGCCGGTGCCCCCGGGCCAGTGATGCCACTATGGTCATATTTGCCGCTTAACAGGCCGTAACCCAATGGTGAATAAGCCAGCAAAGTCACATCATGCTGGAAACACATTTCATCAAGCCCGTTTTCATAAGAGCGATGCAATAAACAGTACGGGTTCTGGATACTTGCCACGCGTGGCAAACCGGCCTGTTCTGCCAGCCGGATAAATTCGGACACCCCATAAGGCGTTTCATTGGACAAGCCAATATGGCGTACCTTGCCGTCTTTCACCAGTTTTTCAAGTGCCTTCAGCTGCTCTTCAATACTGGTGGATGGGTTGCGTTTTTTTTCGGGGTTGAAATAACGGACCCCAAAAGCCGGTACGTGACGCTCCGGCCAGTGAATCTGGTAAAGATCGATATAGTCGGTTTGCAGGCGTTTCAGGCTGCCTTCGCATGAGGCAATAATATCTTGCGCCGTCAGGCCGCTGCCCTCGCGAATCCAGGGCGTACCCCTTGAAGGCCCGGCCACCTTGGTGGCCAGAACAAGCTGCTCACGCTGCCCCGGATTTTTATTAAACCAGTTGCCAATAATGGTTTCAGTGGCACCATAGGTTTCCTTGCGGGTAGGCACCGAATACATCTCGGCCGTGTCAAGAAAGTTAATGCCCTGCCCTATCGCCCTGTCAAGAATAAGAAATGCAGTTTCCTCATTGACCTGTTCACCGAATGTCATGGTTCCCAAACAAACATCGCTTACCAGTAAATCACTCTTGCCCAGCTGAATTTTCTGCATTTCTTTTATTCCTTTAAGTTTTAATTAAATAGGGTTGAACGGATTATCAATCCAGTGTCAGTACGGTTGCGCCCGTTGTTTTGCGTGATGCCAGGGCAATATGCGCCTCGGCCACATCTTCCAGCGGATAACGCTGGTCTATCTGGACACGGATTTTCTTGCTGGTAATCATGCCAAACAATTCATCTGCCGCAGCCTGCATTTTTTCCAGGGTAGGCACATGGGTACCCAGGGTTGGACGGGTCACAAACAGAGAACCTTTTGCCGCAAGCACACCGAGATTGACACCGGTTACCGGACCGGAAGCATTGCCATAACTGACCATCAGGCCACGTGGCTGCAGGCAATCAAGGGAAATTTCCCAAGTATCCTTGCCAACACCATCATAAACAACCGGTACTTTTTTGCCATTAGTTAAGGCCAGCACGCGTTCAACCACGTTTTCGCGGGTGTAATCAATGGTTGCCCAGGCACCGTGCGCCATTGCCGTATCCGCTTTTTCGGGGCTGGAAACGGTACCAATCAGTTTTACCCCAAGCGCCTTGGCCCATTGACATGCGATCAGGCCAACCCCGCCCGCCGCGGCATGCAGCAAAACGGTTTCATTACCCTGCAGGCAATAGGTTTGCCTGAAAAGGTATTGCACGGTCAAGCCTTTAAGCATGACTGCCGCCGCTTCTTCAAAAGAAATGCCTTTGGGCAGTTTCACTACCTGATGCCCGGGAACATTGCGTACTTCAGCATAGGCCCCTAACGGGCTCTGTCCATACGCAACCCTATCCCCTACTTGCAAATGCGTTACTTTTTTACCTACCGCTTCTACCACACCTGCCCCTTCAAAGCCCAAACCATGCGGTAAAGGGCTGGCATACAAACCTGTACGGTAATAGATGTCAATAAAATTAAGTCCGATGGCTTTCTGGCGGATTTGCACCTCGTTGTCGGCTGGTTCAGGAACGTCCACTACTTTCAGCTTCATCACTTCCGGACCACCATGTGTCTCAATTAATATATTTCTTGATGTAATAGCCACGCTTGACTCCAATAGGTAAAATTTAAAAAAACTTATTAATGATTATGGGTATTAAATGCAATAATTCAATTTATATCAACTATGATTAATAAAAACAACAGTATATTTTTACAATATCTGACTAAGCAGTAAAATAGTGCCATGAACACCCAAAATACCCACCCTGCGACATCCGGTAACGCTGATGTTATCTACCAGCCCAACACGCTTCCCCGTGGGCAAGATAACATCAGTTACCTTATCAGGCTCACACATTTTTCTTTTCATAAAATGATAGAGAAAAAAATGGAGCCATTAGGTTTGACGGCAACGCAGTGGCACCCCATTGCCATCATTGGCTTCTGCAAGGCAGACACACCGGCTTGTATCGCCCGTATTGCCGAGGTTGACACCGGTGCCATGACGCGCACCCTCGACAGGCTTGAAAAAAAAGGGTTTCTGGTGCGCAAGCGCAGTGAGCAGGACCGTCGCGTCATTAAGCTGGAACTAACCGAAAAAGGCAAACAGGTCATGGAAAAACTGCTGCCCTCGGTTACCGAAGCAATGAACCATCACTTACAGGGTTTCAATAAAGAAGAAATTGAATTGCTGAAAAAATTGTTGATCCGCATGCTTCTCAATGCCGATCCCAATATTCTTGAGACCATACGGGAAAACGAGCGGCAGATAATAGAAACCACGCAAAACCCCTAAGCTTTTCAAGCAATAAAAAACGGACTTCCCGATAAAAGGAGTCCGTTTTTTTATAAGGTTCGCCCACAATAACACCCTGGGCAACAGTTCCTTACTTCTTGCCTATCAAAGATCCCAATACCCCCCGGATCAACTGCCTGGCCGTATTTCTTACCATGCTTTTGGCAACCTGTTGAACCACACCATCCCTGCGACCGCCACGAGGGCCGGTGGAGCCAATCATCATATCTTTGACTGCACCCCAGATACCATCATCAACCGGTTGCGCCTTGGCGGCTTCTTCGGCATTTTTCTGTTCAGCCCTTTTGCTTAACACCTCAAAGGCCGACTCCCGGTTAATAGGCGTATCATATTTACCCGTGAACAGGGATTGGTTACGGATAAGCTGCAGCTCTGCCTCGGTGGCGGGCCCCATCCGGCTGGCCGGCGGCAAAATCCAGGCGCGCTGCGTGACATTGGGGCTCCCTTTGGCATCAAGACAGGAAACCAGCGCCTCGCCAACACCCAGCTCGGTAATGTCCCGGGCAATATTCAAGTCGGGATTGGGCCGCATGGTATCGGCAGCGGTTTTTACCGCTTTCTGGTCACGCGGGGTAAACGCACGCAAAGCGTGCTGGATCCGGTTACCCAATTGCCCCAGTACCGAATCGGGGATATCTGCCGGGTTCTGGGTCACGAAATAAACCCCCACCCCCTTGGAACGCACGAGACGTACAATCTGTTCAATTTTTTCCAGCAAGATGGCCGGTGCATCGTCAAACAGCAAATGGGCTTCATCAAAAAAGAATACAAACTTGGGTTGATCCGGATCCCCTATTTCGGGCAGGGATTCATAAATTTCCGCCAGCAGCCACAGCAGGAAAACCGCATACAGCTTAGGCGACTGCATCAGCCTGTCGGCCGCCAGTACATTAACCACCCCCTGGCCCTGTGCATTACAGCGGATCAGGTCATGGATGTCCAGCATGGGCTCACCAAAAAACCGGTCGGCCCCCTGTGTTTCCAGTTGCAGCAAGGCACGCTGGATGGCCCCCACCGAAGCCGATGAGATATTGCCATAAACCGGCCTTAATTCGGCTGCCCTTTCATTCACGTTTTGCAGCATGGCACGCAAGTCTGGCATGTCCAGTAAAAGGTGACCTTCATCATCGGCCACTTTAAACACCAGATTAAGAATACCGGTTTGGGTATCATTCAGGTTGAGCATGCGCGACAGCAGCAACGGGCCCATATCGGATATGGTTGCCCGTATGGGGTGCCCCTTCTGGCCAAAAACATCCCACAGAACCGTTGGGCACCCACCCCATTGCGGTAACGGCAAACCGTTTTTTTCCAGACGTTCCAGCAATTTGGGCGACTCAATGCCGGTTTGTGAAATACCGGTTAAATCACCTTTGACATCGGCCATGAACACAGGCGTACCCAAACGGGAAAAAGCCTGGGCCAATACCTGTAAGGTCACGGTTTTACCGGTTCCGGTCGCGCCGGTTATACAGCCATGTCGATTCGCCAGTTTGGGCAAAAGAAAAACATCTGTCTTTGCATTTTTAGCTATCAGAATAGGCTCAGCCATAAATAAACCTTTATTTAATATCAAAACATTGGAAAATCTAGTCGTATTCTATAAAAGTTTGTCGCTCTCGGGTAAAATCTTTTATTTAATTAACTTATCTTGGACAGTTATCAGTATGGCCGGACACAGTAAATGGGCAAATATCCAGCACCGAAAAGGTCGCCAGGATGCCAAACGTGGAAAAGTTTGGACAAAAATCATTCGTGAAATTACCGTTGCAGCACGCGCTGGCGGGGCTGACCCAGGAACCAACCCCGCACTTCGTCTGGCATGGGACAAGGCCACCGCGGCCAACATGCCAAAAGACAATATCCAGCGTGCCATCACACGTGGCGCTGGCGGTGCCGATGGCACCAACTACGAATCCATCCGTTACGAAGGCTACGGTCTTGGCGGTGCCGCCATTATTATCGACTGTATGACCGATAACCGCGTGCGTACCGTTTCCGATGTACGTCACGCCTTAACCAAACACGGTGGCAATCTTGGGCAAGACGGTTCAGTGGCATTCATGTTCCAGCATTGCGGGCAATTTATTTTTGCGCCAGGCAGCAGCGAAGAACAGATTATGGAAGTCGCCCTTGAGGCCGGCGCCGAAGATATTATTGTTGACGAAGAGCAAATGATTGAAGTCGTTTGCCCCCCCGAAGCCTATGCAGCGGTTCGTGACGCTTTTGAGGCCGCTGGCCTGAAGCCGGAAATGGAAGGCATTATCATGAAAGCCCTCAACGAAACCCAGCTCATCGGTGACGATGCCGTCAAAATGCAAAAAATCCTTGACCAGCTCGAAAGCCTCGATGATGTACAGGAAGTCTATACAACCGCTGTTTTTGATGAAACAGAAGAATAAGCGAAATTGAAACAATGAAAGTACTTGTTATTGGTAATGGCGGCCGTGAACACGCCATCGCATGGCGTATTGCCCAGTCTGAACGGGTCTCTGAAGTACTGGTGGCGCCCGGCAATGGCGGCACGGCACGTGATCCATTACTGAAAAACCTGCCAATTACCGACCTTAATGAATTGGCAAACTACGCAAAAAAAGAAGGCATTGGCCTGACTGTCGTTGGCCCCGAAGCACCACTGGCCGCCGGCGTGGTAGATTTATTCCGCGCGCAGGGCCTGGCCGTATTCGGGCCCAGCAAAGCCGCTGCCCAGCTGGAAAGCTCCAAAGACTTTGCCAAAGCCTTCATGGTTCGCCACAATATCCCCACTTCAGCCTACGCCACGTTCACCGACCCCGAACAGGCGCATGCTTACATTAATGAACAGGGTGCCCCAATTGTCGTCAAGGCCGATGGCCTGGCTGCCGGCAAAGGGGTGGTGGTGGCCCAAACCGCCCAAGAGGCACACGATGCCATTGACGCCATGCTGGGTGACGGCAGCCTGGGTGCTGCCGGCGCAAGGGTGGTAATTGAAGGTTTCCTGGCCGGAGAAGAAGCCAGCTTCATCGTCATGTGTGATGGTAAAAATGTTCTTCCCATGGCCACCAGCCAGGATCACAAACGCCAGCTCGACAACGACCAGGGCCCCAATACCGGTGGTATGGGTGCCTACTCGCCCGCCCCCATCGTATCAGACCGCCTGCATGACCGTATCATGCAGGAAGTCATTTACCCCACTATACAGGGCATGGAAAAAGATGGCATTACCTATACCGGCTTCCTTTATGCCGGCCTCATGATTGGCGACGGCAACGACGATGAACGCAGCATTGGTGTGCTGGAATTCAACTGCCGCATGGGCGACCCCGAAACCCAACCCATCATGATGCGCATCAAAAGTGACTACTTCGACACCCTGCTCAAGGCTGCCGAAGGAAAACTGGACCAGGCCAGCATAGACTGGGATCCACGCACTGCCCTGGGCGTGGTTTTGGCTTCCCATAATTACCCTGCGACCCCGCGCACCGGTGACGTCATTACCGGCATTCCGGCGGCACAAAAAGAATGCGTGACATTCCATGCCGGTTCAACCCTGCAAGATGATCAACTGCTGACTTCTGGCGGACGGGTACTGTGTGTAACCGCACTGGGTGATACCGTCCAGCAAGCCCGTGAAACGGCCTACGCCACCGTTGCACAAATCAAGTTTGACGGGCAGCAATATCGTAGCGATATCGCCTGGAGGGCATTGAAATAAATGAAGAACATTCCGCTACATGATGTAAAACAGTATTTTCTCAGCCTGCAGGCCAATATCGTCAAGGTGCTTGAACAGGAAGACGGCATGCCGTTTTCCGAAGATGCCTGGACACGTCCCGAAGGGGGCGGTGGCCTGTCCCGTTTTATCGAGGAAGGCCGGCTTTTTGAACGCGCGGCGGTATTGTTCAGTCATGTAGCAGGTACCAAACTGCCGCCATCCGCCAGTGCCCACAGGCCGGAACTGGCAGGCCGGGCCTGGGAAGCCATGGGGGTTTCGCTGGTATTGCATCCACGCAATCCCTATATCCCAACCACACACATGAATGTCAGGATGTTTGTGGCCAAAGCGGGCAACGACACCGAAGAAGACGTATTCTGGTTTGGCGGTGGCATGGATTTAACGCCTTATTACCCCTACGCAGAAGATGCCCGTCATTTCCATCAAACCTGCTTTGATGCCTTAAAACCCTTTGGCGAAACACGCTACCAAGCGTACAAGGAATGGTGTGACCGTTACTTTTTCCTGAAACACCGCAATGAAACACGCGGTGTGGGCGGGGTGTTTTTTGACGACCTGAACGATCTGGGTTTCGAGCAGTCTTTTGCACTGACCCAGTCAATTGGCAATGCATTTATTAACGCATACCTGCCCCTTGTGCAAAAACGCAAAACACAGGCTTACACCGAAAAAGAGCGTGACTTCCAGGCCTATCGGCGTGGTCGTTATGTTGAATTCAACCTGGTATGGGACAGGGGCACCCTGTTTGGCTTACAGTCGGGGGGACGCACGGAATCCATTCTGTTGTCCATGCCACCAACCGCCACCTGGCGCTATAACTGGGCACCTGAACCCGGCTCTGCCGAAGCGGAACTTTACGAATTCCTGACCCCCAGAAACTGGCTCTCATGAAAAAAATCGGACTGCTTGGTGGCAGCTTCAACCCTGTTCATAACGCCCACCTGGCTTTGGCAAAAACAGCGTTAAAAGAGCTGGGACTCAATGAGGTCCAGCTTATTCCTGCCGGTAACCCATGGCAAAAACAGCCATTGGCAGTCAGTGGGCAGCAGCGCATGGAAATGCTGGCACTGGCTATTGCCAACTGCCCTGGCATTACCGTCAATGATATTGAAATTAACCGTGAAGGCGCAACCTATACCATTAAAACCCTGAAGGCACTTCCCAAAAACGCCCGCTATTACTGGCTTTTGGGTACCGACCAGTTAATCAACTTCTGCAGCTGGCATGATTGGGAAGAAATTCTTGATTACGTTACGCTGGTTGTGGCGCAAAGAAATGGCTATGCCGGCACGGTACCGGCAGAACTTGCCGCAAAACTGCAACAAAAAGGCCAAAAACTGATTACACTATCGTTTGATGCCATCGACATCTCATCAACCGACATCCGCCAGCGTATTGCCAACCACCACGATGTCAGTAAACTTCTACCCTTAGCGGTACTAGACTACATCCGGCAACACGAACTTTATATTTAAATTACCCGAATTTTTTAAAACAGAACCATTATGGATATACAAAAACTGCAACGCCTGGTTATTGACGCACTTGAAGATGTCAAGGCACAGGATATCAAGGTCTTCAACACCAGCCACCTCACCAGCCTGTTTGACCGTGTGATTATTGCCAGCGGCACATCAAACCGCCAGACCCGCGCACTCGCACACAGCGTGGTAGATGCGGTTCGCAAGCACAAAATCGAGATTATCGCACACGAAGGCCAGGATACCGGTGAATGGGTTTTACTGGATATCGGTGACATTGTCATTCATTGCATGCAACCGGCCATCCGTCAATACTACAATCTTGAAGCCGTCTGGGGTGACAAACCGGTTCGTGTCAAATTACTGCCGCAATCCACCCAGGTTCCCCCTGCCGTTTCGCCCGACCAGGCATACGACCCCAATTTCTGACCCTAAACAATGAGGTTAATTATTATTGCCGTTGGCACCAGAATGCCTGCCTGGGTTGAAACCGCCTGGAATGATTATGCCAAACGCATGCCGGCAGACTGTGCCATCGAACTGAAAGAAATCAAGCCCGAACCGCGCACCAGCGGAAAAACCCCCGCACAAATGATGCAGGCCGAAGCCAAACGGATTGAAGCGGCCATCCCGGCAAATACATTACGCATTGCACTTGATGAACATGGCAAAGATTTAACAACCATGAACCTGTCCACCCGACTTGAACAATGGCGCGGCAATGGGCAGGATGTCATATTCCTGATTGGCGGCCCCGATGGCCTTGACCCTGATTTGAAAAAAAGCTGTGCGGGCATGATTCGTCTTTCTTCATTAACATTGCCCCACCCGATGGTACGCATTGTTCTGGCCGAACAGCTTTACCGGGCCTGGGCTATTCTGGTAAACCACCCCTACCACAGGGCCTGAATATTATTTTCCCAAACAAATAAGTCAACATGCCACCCGGAATTCCCTCTTCCATTTACCTTGCTTCCGCAAGCCCCCGCCGTCACGAACTTTTGCTGCAAATTGGCGTAAACCATGAAGTTCTGAAAGTACCGGCGCCACCCGGTGAAGATGAACCCCGGCATCCGGGAGAAGCGGCCCATGTCTATGTCCAGCGCACCGCCATGGATAAAGCGGTTCAGGCCGTCCAATACATAAAAACCCGCTCCCTACCCGAAAAGATGGTGCTGGCGGCGGATACCTGTGTCATCCTGGACGGGCAGGTGTTGGGCAAACCGCTCAATGATAGCGATACCGCCAGGATACTGGGTTTATTATCGGGTACCGTGCATGAAGTGCATACCGCCGTGGTGCTTGCCTGGCAAGGAAAATACTTTACGGATGTTTCCATTACACAGGTACGCATGAAAACACTAAGTGCAGGGGAAATTGACTGGTATTGTGAATCAGGTGAGGCCAATGGCAAGGCGGGTGCCTATGGGATACAGGGGCTGGCTTCCGTATTTATTGAACATATTTCAGGCAGTTATAGCGGTGTGATGGGACTGCCGCTATTTGAAACCAGCCGCTTATTACAACATGCCTACTCGGCATCCGCCTGATTGCCAGGTGCTGCCTTAATAAAAGCATCTTCCTTCTGGCAGGCGGCATCAATTCGCACGATGGTTGGGTAAGGTGCCATATCGAGCTTGAAACGACGTGCATTGGCAACCTGGGGCACCAGACAGATATCGGCCAGCGTGGGCGTATCACCGTAGCAGAATTTACCTGTCAGGCTGGAGGAAGCGAGCATTTTTTCAAGGGAATCGAAGCCCTCGCGCACCCAGTGCAAATACCACTCGTTCTTGGCCTCATCGCTGACACCCAGGGTTTTGGTAAGGTACTTCAAGACACGTAAATTATTAAGGGGATGGATATCGCAGGCGATGAATTGCGCCAGTGAACGCACGCGGGCGCGGGCCGCATGGGTATCAGGCAACACTGAAAAAGTACCCGGATAGGCCTCTTCAAGATATTCAATAATGGCTATGGACTGCCCGATGCTGACATTGTCATCCATGAAAGTGGGGACCAATGCCGTCGGATTCAGCTCACGGTAGGTCTGGCTTAATTGCTGGCCGCCATCTTTTAACAAATGAACCGGCACCGATTCAAACTCCAGCCCTTTCAGATTCAAGGCAATCCGGACACGATAAGCGGCGGAACTGCGAAAATAGCCATATAACTTCATTTTTTTTAATCTCCTGTTTTTTTACGTGACAATTCTTTGGGTAAGGGGAAAGCAACATTTTCCTGTGCTCCCTGGATTTTTCTTACTGACAGGGCCCCCAGCTCCTTCAAACGGGTAATAACTTCCTGAACCAGTATTTCCGGCGCTGACGCCCCGGCCGTGATGCCGATATGCCGCGCATTTTCAAGCCATTCGGGTTTAAGTGCCTCGGCGCCGTCTATCAGGTAGGCCGGGCACCCCAGGCGCTCTGCGACTTCACGCAAACGGTTTGAATTTGAACTGTTGACGCTGCCAATCACAAAAAATACATCACAATCGGGTGCCATCATTTTGACGGCATCCTGGCGGTTTTGTGTAGCATAGCAAATATCACTTTTCTTGGGTTCCACGATAGTGGGAAAACGCTTGCGCAAAGCGGCGGAAACCGTTGCCGCATCATCGACAGATAAAGTGGTTTGCGTTACAAACGCCAGGTTTTCGGGGTTTTCAACCTGAAGGGCTTCAACGTCTTCGGCGGTTTCCACCAAATACATGCGGCCTTGCGCCTGACCCAGGGTCCCTTCCACTTCAGGATGGCCTTTATGCCCTATCATGATAATTTCATGGCCGGCCGCATGCATTTTGGCCACTTCAATATGAACCTTGGTAACCAATGGACAGGTTGCGTCAAATATTTTCAGCTCCCGCTCCTGTGCTTCCTGGCGTACGGCTTTTGATACCCCGTGTGCGGAAAACACCACAATAGCCCCCGCCGGGGCTTCATGTAGCTCATCAATGAAAATGGCCCCCTGGTTACGCAGGCTTTCAACCACATAACGGTTATGCACGATTTCATGCCTGACATAAATGGGTGCACCGTGCAATTCAATCGCACGGACAACGATATCGATAGCCCTGTCTACCCCGGCACAAAACCCTCTGGGATCAGCCAGAAGAATTTCCGAACCCGCCGCCATTACAATACCCCTAACAATGAAACATCTACTTTAAGGTCAATGCCTGCCAGTGGATGGTTGAAGTCAAAAAGCGCCCATGTATCGCCCCATTCTTTGAAAATACCTGAATAGCGCCCACCATTGGGTGCAGTGAACTCAACCATATCACCGGTTTCAAAACTGGCGTCTTCACCCGCATGCTGTGCCAGCATGGTTTTGGTAACCCGTTGCAAAAGCTCGGGATTACGCTCGCCATAAGCCTGTGCCGCGCTAAGCGTATAACTGAATTCGTCGCCTTCCTGCCTGCCAATCAGGGGTTCTTCCATGGCGGGCAGCCATTGGTTAGACCCCACTAACAAGGTGGCAGGATGCCCCGTAAACGTATCCATAAACACAGACCCGGCGCCAGGACCTGAAGCCAGCGTAATACGGTAATGCAATGTTAAATATGAGTTGGCGTGGACAATATGATTCACTTTTCCTGACTTCCCGATCAAAATCTGTCACCGTAATGGTGTGTGCAAAATTGCTATTTTAACTGTTATGTCAACTTACCGCTTCATTTCAAGCCAGGAACGCCCAAGAGAGCGTTTAATCAATCACGGGCCTCAGGTTTTAACCACGCCCGAACTGCTCGCAATCATACTCAGAACCGGCGTCAACGGCTGTGACGCCGTCAACTTCGGGGCCCGTTTATTAAACGAGTTTGGCGGGTTGCGCAGCCTCCTGGCGGCTGATATTGCCTTACTGCAAAAGGTCAAAGGCCTGGGCAATGCAAAAATATGCCAGTTACTGGCCATTCATGAATTGGCGCAGCGCTCCCTGGAAGAAGAACTGCAAAGCCGCAGCGCCCTGGATCACCCGCAAAAGGTCAAGGCCTACTGCAGCAGCAAGCTGGCCCATCTTACCGTAGAACATTGCATGGCGATTTATCTGGATACCCGTTACCGCCTTATATGCAGTGAAGAAATTTCACAGGGTACCTTAAGCCAGGCATCCGTGTACCCGCGTGAACTGATCAAGTCTGCCCTTAAACATCATGCTGCTGCCGTTATCCTCTCACACAATCACCCTTCCGGCATCCCGGAACCCAGCATGGCCGACATCACCCTTACCCAGCATATCCGGAAAGCACTGCAGCTGGTTGATATCAAACTGCTTGATCACCTTATTGTGGCTGCCGGACAAACCGTATCACTGGCAGAAAAAGGAGATATCTGACTGCCACAACAAACAAAACAAGCTATTTAAGGCAACAACCGGACAGTTAACCTGAACTCCCGGTAACATCCGCCTGAATAATCCGGTTTTACGGCCCCAGCCATAGATTTGGTGATAATTGTCGTTCACATGATGTTTAAACTCGGATATAGTAGCCATACTTGTCAGTTACAGACAAACACAAACTAACTATTTAAACCGAACACTGAACGAGATTACTATGCGCTGCGACGTTACTTTTATATTCACTCCGAAAGAATCTCTGGAAATCAATACCAGTATTGTTCACGCCCAGGAAAACATGGAACAGGCCCGCGAATGGCTAATCAAAAAATGGGACGAATTGGGCTGCGAACCGCTCAGGCCCAGCGGGAAAGTACTTTTACTTGACCGTATTCTTGCCATTACCGACACCCTTGGCCATGACTGGCTGTCCGATCACGAAGAAGAAGCGGAAGAATTTGCCCGCCATTGTGCACTGGCACTTGATTCTGTCCGCGTCGTGGTTGACCTGCCCGGGCTTTCCATTCACTCTTCCTGAAACCAGCCTTATTTTCAGGTTTAGCCAAATTATGCAGCTGGCCATGGCTCCCCGGAACGCATGTTTTTTGTTGTAAACCCACTACTTTTTATCCAACAGCCAGCTCGTAAGTGCTTATTTAGATACAAAAAAAATAGCCACTTAAACTTTTATGGTAAAATTCTATCCTTATTTTTGGATACGTTGCTACCAGTTTATGTAATGCTACTATCTGATAGCTGGCGACCCGCTTAACCAAGGAACCCAAATGAAAGAAGGTATTCACCCCGATTACCGCGAAGTTGTTTTCGCCGACCTGCAAACAGGCACAAAATTCATCACTCGTTCAACCGTGAACACGCGTGAAACCATTGAACTGGACGGCAAAACATACCCGCTGTTCAAATGCGACGTGACCTCAGAATCTCACCCATTCTATACTGGTGCACAAACACGTATTGTTGAAACCGGCCGTGTAGAAAAATTCCGCGCCCGTTTCGCACGCACTGCAGGTACATTGAAAAAATCTTCCTGATTTTCAGGGCAAATATATTGCCCAGGCAGATTTTTCCAAAAAGAAAGCAGCCTTTTCTAAGGGCTGCTTTTTTTATGGTTTAATATGCCATCATATCACTCAATACGAGTGCAAAATCCAACTCTATCAATAAGTGCATTCTGTGTCTGTACTCCAAAGAACCACTCCTGCCCGCCTGACTGAACCGGCCACACGTAAACTTCCCCGGATCGCCCTGCTTATTGTTGGAGTCCTGTATATTTTTGCCGGCCTTTTTTTTCGTGACCCCTGGAAAACCGATGACCTGACAGGCCTGGCCACCATGCTCGACGCCTATCGCGAACCATCAGCATGGCTCTTGCCACAAATTGGCAGTTTTGCCTTTGCCCAGGAAGGCCCCTTGACAACCTGGATTGGCGCGCTTTCAATTATGCTGTTCAGCCCGGTTTTCTCCCTGTTCACAGACCCTTTAACTGCGCAAATCACGGCCGCAAGACTGCCCAATTTTCTTTACTTTTTCCTGCTTTTATGGGGGGTGTGGTATGGCACCTATCTGCTGGCCCGCCGCCCTGAATGCCAGCCACTGCCCTTACCCTTTGGAGGAGAGCCCCCGGCCCGTGATTATGGCCGCATGCTTGCCGACGTTGCCTTTCTGTTTATAGTGGCTTCAATCGGCATTATTATCCGGATTCACGAAACCTCTTCTTTCCCCCTGCTGCTGGCACTGTTTTCCATCGCCTTTTATGGCCTATGCCGAATGCTTGACCACCCCATCCAAGGGGGTGTCATTCTAGGCCTGGCCTTGGGCGGGGCCCTGCTTACCCGTGGTCTTATCGGGGCAACCCCCATCTTCTTTACCATTGCCTGCGCTTTTGTTTCCTCTGCCTACTCCCGCAAGGAAAAACCCGCACTCCTGCTTGCCCTGTTAGTGGGTATAGCCTGCCTACTGGCCTGGTTTCTGCCTGCCCGGGCAAGCAATCCTTACTGGGCAGCCAGCTGGTTATTCTGGAATTTTTCTTCATTTGGCTTCAGTGAGGCCGGCGCTGCCCTGAAAGCGCTCAGGGATATACTCTGGTTCACCTGGCCCACCTGGCCCTTTGCCCTGCTGGCCCTCTGGAACTGGCGCAGCTGGCTTCAGGCACCCCATATTTTCATACCGGGCACATTGGCTCTTGGCAGCTTTCTTACCATTATGATGGTAGACAATGCCTTTGAGCCAGAATACGCCATGCTAACAGTACCAAGCGCCGTGCTGGCAGCCATGTCCATCCCGACTTTGCGTCGTGGCATTATCAATATACTGGACTGGTTTTCCATTATGATATTGTCACTTTCCATGGTCACGGTATGGCTTGGCTGGATAGCCCTGCATTTTGGCTGGCCAGCAAAAATCAATCACAATATCACCCGCCTGTTAACCGGCTATGAACCCAGCATTTCCCTGCTGGCAGTCATCGCCTCTATCGCTGTTTGCATATTTTGGTATTTTACGGTTTCCTGGCGCCTGCGCGTCAACCCGCAGGCTTTGTGGCGTGGCCTGATACTTTCTGCGACAGGCCTGACCTGCACCTGGCTGCTGCTGGTACTGCTGTGGTTACCTTCCATTAACTATAACCGAAGCTACAAACAGGTTTCACAAGAACTTTCGCAGGCATTGGCAACCCATGTTAACGCTGCCGACTGTGTACGCCAGCAAGGGGTTGGCATGGGGCAACGCGCGGCTTTCCGTGTATTTGACAATATCAGCTTCTCGTATAAACAGACATGCAAATATACACTCCTGCAAACGACACGTGACCATATAAACATGCAAAGCCACCCTTTTGTTGATAACGCCGACATTTTATGGCAGGGTGCGCGTAAATCAGAACGCCATGAAGTTTTCCTGCTTTTACGCCTGAATAAATAACAGCCATGTTACCCCAGCAAACAGCCAGGCTTTCTTTTACCGGAATTATCAGCTACATTCTGAAACAGGCCTGGCCTATCCTGATCAGTCAATGGGCCGGCATTGCCTTTGCCGTCCTTGACAGCATGATGCTGGGGCACTTCAGCCCCAACTCCCTGCAAGCCATGGCACTGGCCACTTCCATTTATATCACGATCAATATCGGGCTTATGGGTGTGGTGCATGCCCTTATCCCCATTTGCTCCCAGCATTTTGGTGCCGGAAAATATGAAGAAATCGGCCACTACTGGGGGCAGGGCCTATGGCTGTCATTCACCCTTGCACTGCTTGGCGGGCTGGTTTTCCTGTTTCCTGACGTATGGCTGTCCTTTTCCGGTGATATCCCTGAAAACGTTCGCCAGGAAATAAGCATTTACCTGCGTATTATTTTTATTGCCTTACCCGCCTCGTTAATGTTCCGGGTTATTTATGCCCTTTGCACTTCCGTCCAGAAACCCCGTCTGGTCATGCAAATCAACCTGTTCAGCATTGCCATCAAAGCCTCACTGAACTGGCTGCTTATTTTTGGGCATGCCGGCCTGCCAGTGATGGGCAGTGCCGGTGCCAGTATTGCCACCGTCATTGCGTCATGGTTTACCTTTTTTGCCGGGTTGTGGGTGGTGTTAAAAAACCCTTTTTACCGCCAGTTCAAACTGACAATCAGCCTGCCCAAACGCAAATATCTTGCCGACATCCTGAAACTGGGCATTCCCATGGGCGGATCCTACCTGGTAGAGGTAAGCGCCTTCACCTTTATGGCCTTACTGGCGGCACGGGAAGGGACGTTCGTTTCCGGTGGACACCAAATCCTGTCCAACCTAACCGGCATCCTGTATATGATGCCCTTATCAATCGGTATCGCCACCTCTTCCTTAACGGCAAGTGCAGTGGGCGCCCGAAACTTCAGGTTTGCCCACCAGATTGCCATGAGCGGCCTGTTTATCAGCCTGATGGGGGTCTGCCTGAGTGTACTCATTGTCATTTTCGGCAAATTACTTATTATTCAGGCCTATACCTCTGATGCCAATGTTGCCCTGCTTGCCGGTGCGCTGCTAACCATTGTTCCCCTGCTGCATTTTTCCGATGCCCTGCAATGCATGAACTCCTATATTCTGCGGGCTTATAAAATTGCTATCGTTCCCTTTATTTTACAAAGTGTCCTGTTATTGGGTCTTGGGCTGGGAGGGGGCTGGTATTTCGGTTTCGGCCAAGGCAAAGGTTTTTTACAGCCTTTAATCAACCTTTTAACCCCCGGTGCACCAGTTGGCGTTTCAAGCTTATGGATTATGTGCAGTTTCAGCCTGCTCATTTGCGGTATTTTTTTGCATATCTGGTATTGGAAAGTAACAAATGAACAAAGAAAATCTCGGTAATAAAATCCCATTCTGGTTAATCCTGATGGCACTGATTACTGCCCTTGGGCCTATTACCATTGATATGTACTTGCCCGCTTTTCCTGCCATCGCCAGGGATCTGGGTGTTTCCCAGCACAATATTGAATTAACCGTTTCATCTTATCTACTGGGTCTGTCCCTGTCACAACTGTTTATAGGCCCTCTCACTGACCGCTATGGCCGTAAAAAACCCCTGCTGTTCGGGCTCGGACTGTACCTGCTGGCAACACTGGGATGCCTGTTTACCACCTCGTTTGAAATGCTCATGCTATCCCGTACCCTGCAGGCATTTGGGGCCGCCAGCTGCATTGTCATACCCAGGGCGGTCATCCGCGATCATTTCAATACACAGGAAGCTGCCCACGCCCTGTCATTGTTAATGTTAATTATGGGCCTGGCACCGGTGCTGGCTCCCATTGCAGGGGGTTACCTGGCCCCTATCGTTGGCTGGCGCGGCCTGTTTGGTTTTATGCTGCTGGCGGCCATCCTGCTTATTGTGCTTTGCATTGCCAAACTTGAAGAATCTCTCAAACCCGAACACGCCAGCCAGCTGAATGCCAAAACCATCTTCAAAAACTACACCGGATTACTCTGCCACAAAAACTTCATGGCTTTTGCCCTGTGTGGTGGCCTGGCCATGGCTGGACTGTTTTCCTTCATATCATCATCACCCACTATTTTCATTGACCAGTTCGGCGTGGCGCCAGAACACTTCGGCTACCTGTTTGGCCTGAATGCCGGCGGCATGATACTGGGCTCCCAGCTCAGTGTCCGCATGCTGCGCAAACACCCCTCCCATACGGTCCTTAAAAAAGCCCTGTTGCTAACAATCACCGGCAGTGGCGTTGGCCTGCTCCTGGCACTGACAGGCCTTATCAACCTGCCCCTTTTTGTTATTTGCATGCTGGTGTTAAGCTGCGGTATAGGCATTATCAACCCGAATGCCACCGCCCTGGCCCTGAAAGAACAGGGTGGCAGACTGGGGGTCGCTTCCGCCCTGATGGGTTGCATACTGTTTATGTTTGGCACTTTAACCAGCAGCCTTGTCAGCAGCTGGCAAACCGGTACCGCCGTACCCTTATTAACCAGCCTGTTTGTTTGCAGCCTGATTTCCTTTATATGCGGCAGATTCATCGGACGCGCCTGAAATCACGGGACACCCGGACGGAAAACGACATTTTCCGCCATTTGACAGCAATAAAGCTGAAAAAGCTTGCTATAAGATTAATTTCCATATTAAAATTAAAGGCTTAGCTTTTTGAGAGTATATTTTTCAAAAGGCAGGCTTAAAAGTAGCACTGATTGAAACGGCATCACGCTTGTGCAATCGGTTTTTCAGAAGGCTGGCCCGAGCCAAAAATCCGGCCTATAACTTAACGAGGTGTTAATCATGGCTAAAGTATGCCAAGTAACCGGCAAGCGCCCCATTACCGGTAATAATGTTTCTCACGCTAACAACAAAACCAAACGTCGTTTCCTGCCTAACCTGCAGTCTCGCCGTTTCTGGGTTGAAAGCGAAAACCGTTGGGTTCGCCTGCGCGTATCCACAAATGCACTGCGCACCATTGACAAAAAAGGCATCGACGCTGTTTTGGCTGAAATGCGTGCCAACGGTCAATCTGTTTAAGCCTTGGGTGCTTAAATATTTTCTGAATTTATTCCCAGGAGCTTAAAATGGC